>JBDSGY010000272.1:0-18355 GCA_039918755.1 Steroidobacteraceae bacterium | reverse complement strand
CCGCGGTGGCACCACACCGGGAAATTAAGGCTTTGTCATGCAGGGGACCGTTCCGGAACCTAGTCGGTAACCGAACGGTCTATCCTTTGACCACAGGTTTGGAGGAATGATGGCTATGTACGCGGATCGTTGCACTGGCAAATATTTACTGGCCGTTCTGAGTGGCGTGGTGCTGAGCGCCTGCTCGCCCAATGCCTCCACTGCGGTGCCCCCCGCGCAGGCCAGCCCGCCCGTGGTGGCTGCGGTCACGACCGCTCCGCTGGTAACCGGGCTCCCCGATTTCACCGCGCTGGTCGACCAGTATGGCTCGGCTGTGGTCAACGTACAGGTGACAGAGCGTCCTGCGCAGCAAGTGGCGCAGCAACGTGGCCAGGATGGTTCCGGGAATGATCCGTTCCAGGAATTCTTCCGCCGGTTCGGTATCCCCAACCCCAATGGTGGTGGTGGACCGGGCATCCCCCGAGGCGTCCCCCAACAGCCTTCCCGCGGCGAGGGATCCGGCTTCATCGTTACGGCGGATGGATACATCCTGACCAATGCGCACGTGGTGAAGGGCGCTTCCGAGGTCGTGGTGAAGATGACCGACCGGCGGGAGTACCCCGCCAAGGTCATCGGCTTCGACGAGCGCTCCGATGTCGCCGTCATCAAGATCGAGGGCAAGAACCTGCCAGTGGTGCGCATCGGCGACCCCAACAAGCTGAAGCCAGGCCAGTGGGTGGTGGCCATCGGTTCGCCTTTCGGCATGGAAAACAGCGTCACCGCCGGCATCGTCAGCGCGACTTCGCGCCGGCTGCCGAACGAGTCGTATGTCCCTTTCATCCAGACCGACGTGGCCGTGAATCCAGGCAACTCCGGTGGCCCGCTGTTCAACCTGAATGGTGAAGTGGTGGGTATCAACTCGCAGATCTACAGCCAGAGCGGCGGCTACATGGGGCTGTCGTTCGCGATTCCGATCGACATGGCCAACGATGTGCGCGAGCAGCTGGTGAGCACCGGACGCGTGAGCCGCAGCATGATCGGCGTGAACATCAAGCCGGTGGATGCGGGGTTCGCCGAGTCATTCGGCCTCGATCGTCCGCGCGGCGCGCTGGTCGAAAGGGTCACGAATGGCGGCCCCGCCGAGAAGGCGGGCATCAAGGCCGGCGACATCATCCTGAGCGTCAACGGCAAACCGGTCGAAAGCGAGCTGACCCTGCCGACGATGATCTCGGTGATCAAGCCAGGCACTGCGACCGAAATCGAGGTCTGGAGCGACCGCAAGCTGCGCAAGGTCACCGCGCGCGTGACCGAGCTGCAGGAAGAGGGCGCCGCCGTCCCGACCAAGATGCAGGGCGGCAGCAAGCCCGAGACGGCAGCACCGGTGGCGCTGGGCATGACGGTGCGCCCGCTGACGGCCGACGAAAAACAGCAGCTGGAGACTGCGGGCACGCTGGTGGTCGAGGAAGTGACCGGACCAGCGGAATCCGCGGGTATACAGCCGGGCGACATCATCCTGGGTGTGAACGGTGCTTCGGTGAAGACCACCGCGGACCTGCAGGCAGCTGCCAAGCGCTCCGGCAAGGTCGTCGCACTGCATATCCAGCGCGAGGACAGGACCACCTTCATCGCGGTTCGCCCCGAATAAGCTGCGCGCCCTGCGGGGCCGAAAGAAGTGGGTGGCTCGTGTATTCTTGCGGGCCACTCCACTGACGCCTTCGCATGCAAGAAAGATACGACCCGGCTGCCGTGGAAGGCAGTGCCCAGGCAGCCTGGCAGGCCGCCAATGCCTTTGCCGCTGACGAATCCGCTCCCGGCGAAAAATACTACTGCCTCTCGATGTTCCCGTATCCGTCGGGACGACTGCACATGGGCCATGTGCGCAACTACACCATCGGCGACGTGCTGGCGCGCTTCATGCGCATGCAGGGGCGCAATGTGCTGCAGCCCATGGGCTGGGATGCCTTCGGGCTGCCGGCAGAGAACGCCGCCATGGCCAATGGCGTGCCTCCGGCACAGTGGACGCGCGACAACATCGCCTACATGAAGGGACAGCTGCAGTCGCTGGGCCTTGCCATCGACTGGAGCCGTGAGCTCGCTACCTGCGACGCGGACTACTACAAGTGGAACCAGTGGCTGTTCCTGCGCATGCTTGAGCACGGCATCGCGTACAAGAAGACCGGTACGGTCAACTGGGATCCGGTGGATCAGACCGTGCTCGCCAACGAACAGGTGATCGAAGGCAAGGGCTGGCGCACCGGCGCCGTGATCGAGAAGCGCGAGATTCCGATGTACTACTTCGGCATCACGAAATATGCCGATGAGCTGCGCGCCGCGCTGGATCACCTGCCAGGATGGCCCGTGCGCGTGCGCACCATGCAGGCGAAGTGGATCGGGCGCAGTGAAGGCGTCGACGTCGATTTCCCTTACGGCGACGACACGCGCGCCCTGCTGGGCCGCGATGGCGCGCTGCGCGTGTTCACCACGCGCGCCGACACCTTGATGGGCGCCACCTACGTGGCCGTCGCTGCCGAACATCCGATTGCGCTCGCCGCCGCGAAGGAGCGTGTCGAACTCGCCGCATTCATCGACGAATGCAGGCAGGGCAGCACGATGGAGGCCGACCTCGCGACGCAGGAGAAGAAAGGCCTTCCCACCGGCATGACCGTGCGGCACCCGCTGACCGGAGAGCTGCTGCCCGTGTGGGTCGCCAACTACGTGCTGCTGGGTTACGGCGAGGGCGCCGTGATGGCAGTGCCGGCGCACGACGAGCGCGATTTCGAATTCGCGCAGAAATATTCGCGGCCGGTGCGCACGGTGGTCGCCTCTGCAAGCGGCCTCTACGCAACGGTGACGGCACCGTGGCAGCAAGCGTATGGCGATGCCGGCGTGCTCGTGGACTCCGGCGAATTCACCGGCCTCGATTCAGCGGCGGCGATGCACGCCATCGCTGCCGCACTCGGCCAGCGCGGCCTTGGTGCGCGGCGCGTGCAGTACCGCCTGCGGGACTGGGGCATCTCACGCCAGCGCTACTGGGGCTGTCCCATTCCCATCATCCATTGCCCCGACTGCGGCGATGTGCCGGTGCCGGACAAGGACCTGCCGGTGCGCCTGCCGGAAGACCTGGTGCCGGATGGCAGCGGCAATCCACTGGCGAAATCCGCGGCATTCCTGCACTGCGCCTGCCCGCAGTGCGGTGCGGCGGCGAAGCGCGAAACCGACACGATGGATACCTTCGTGGATTCGTCCTGGTATTTCCTGCGCTTCGCGAGCGCGGGCAATGATGCGGCGATGGTCGATGCGCGCGCCAACTACTGGCTGCCGGTGGACCAGTACATCGGCGGCATCGAGCACGCCATTTTGCATCTGCTGTATTCACGCTTCTGGACGCGCGTGATGCACTCGCTGGGCCTGGTGAAGACGCCCGAACCTTTCGCCAACCTGCTGACGCAGGGCATGGTGCTGAACCATATCTTCCACCGCACGCCCGCCACCGGTCGGCGGCAGTACTTCAATCCGGCGGATGTGGACCTGGCCGTGGATCCGGCCACGCGTGAGCCGAAAGCGACGCTGCGCAGTGATGGCAGCATGGTGACTTACGAAGGCCTCGGCACCATGTCGAAGTCGCGCGGCAATGGCGTGGATCCGAACGCCATCACCGGCAAGTTCGGTGCCGACACCGCGCGCCTGTTCATGATGTTCACCGCGCCGCCGGAGCAGTCGCTGGAATGGAACGATGAAGGCGTGCTGGGTGCGAACCGCTTCCTGCGGCGCCTGTGGAAGGCGGTGTTCGATCACGTGTCCACCGGTGGTGTGGTGTCCGCAGCAGAAGTTGCAGCGGCGATCGCCGGCAACGCATTTGCAACCTCCGATCGCGACCTGCGTCGCATTGCGCACCAGACCCTGGCCAAGGTGGAAGACGATATCGGGCGCCGTCGCATCTTCAACACGGCCGTGGCCAGCGTGATGGAGCTGCTCAATGCGGTAGGCAGGCATGCCGCCGATGCGGCAGCGGGCCAGCCCGGGGCACGCGCGGTCCGGCAGGAGGCGCTGGAGATTGCAGTGCTGTGCCTGGCGCCCATCGTGCCGCACATCAGCCACGAGCTCTGGCAGAGTCTGGGACAGGGCAGTGAGCTGTGGCGGGCGCACTGGCGCCAGGCCGATCCGGCGGCACTGGTGCAGGATTCGATCGAAATCGTGGTGCAGGTTAACGGCAAGCTGCGTGGCCGGGTTAGTGTTGCAGCCGGTGCAACTGACGATGCGGTCAAGGCCGCGGCGCTGGCCGATGACACGGTGCGCCGGCATTTCGAGGGACGCGAACCCAAAAAGGTGATCGTGGTGAAAGGCAAGCTCGTCAACGTGGTGGTCTGATGAAGGCAGCAGCCATTGCATGCCTGCTGCTGCTGGCCGGCTGCGGCTTCCAGTTGCAGGGACGGCAGATGCTGCCGGCCTCGCTGGCCTCACTGCAGCTGGAGGCCGTCGACCGGCAGAGTGACTTTGCGCGCGCACTGCGCGCGTCACTGCAGGCATCGGGCGCGCAACTGGTCGACAAGGCGGCCCCTGCGGGCACCGTGGTGCGGATCCTGCGCGACAGCCTGACCGAGCGCGTACTGTCGGTGGATGCACGCAATATTCCCACCGATTTCGAGCTCACGTATGAAGTCGAAGTGGCCGTGCGCGCGGGTACGCAGGAGCTGATGGCGGCCGAGCCTTTCACGCTGTCGCGCATCTACAGCTTCGATGAACGCAAGCTGCTGGCCAAGGAGCGCGAGAAGGACATCCTGCGCGAAGCGCTGGCGCGCGACATGGCAAGCGTGGTCAGCCGGCGCCTGTCCGCGCTTTAGCGATCGGTCCCGGGTCCGCAATGCTCTGCATGGGTGGGCTGGATCGACTGGCAGTGGGCCTGCTGCTGGATCGCTACGGACTCGAACTGCGCATGGTCCCGGGCAACGAGCCGATTCCGGGCAGCTACTGGGGTGACAGCGAGGCGGGACTGGTCCGACAGGTTCTCCATGCGCGCAGCGATACGCCGTTGCATTCGGTGCTGCACGAGGCTGCGCACTTCGTCTGCATGACTCCCGAACGCCGCGCCGGGCTCGATACCGACGCAGGCGGCGATGACGCGGAAGAATGCGCCGTCTGCTACCTGCAGCTGCTGCTCGCCGCCGCGTTGCCGCAGTTTGGATTCGAGCGCGCCTGCGATGACATGGACGGGTGGGGATACAGCTTCCGCCTTGGGTCCACGCGTGGCTGGTTCGAGCAGGATGCCGAGGATGCGCGGCTGTGGTTGCTCGCCGCGGGCATCGTGGATACGGCGGGCAGGCCCACCGGGCACTGCCGCACCTGACGCGCGCTGAATCCGGATCCGGTTCGCATGCGTATATCCGGACAATGAAATCATCCCGAGCCAGAGCCACAGGTTTGCTGCTGGCCATTGTCACCGTGCTGGGTGGCTGCCAGTCCGCAGGCCTGGCGTTCATCAATGCGGCGGCGCCCGCCACGTCCCGCGTCGAAGACATCGCCTTTGGCGACGGCCCGCGTCGCGGCATGGATATCTATGCGCCTCGGCAGCGGGCGGCGGGGCCGGCAGGTCCGCTGGTGGTGTTCTGGTATGGCGGTGCCTGGATGGAAGGCAGCAAGCATGACTACCGGTTTGTGGGTGCGGCACTGGCGTCGCGCGGACTCGTGACCGCCATTCCCGACTACCGCCTTTATCCAGAAGTGCGCTTTCCGGAATTCCTGCGGGACGCTGCTGCGGCTGTCGCGCGGGCACAGCGTGAAGCGCCCCGCCATGGCGCGGATGCTGCGCGCACGGTGCTCGGTGGCCACTCTGCCGGCGCGTATATCGCGGCAATGCTGGCCTTGCAGCCAGAATATCTGCGCGAGGCGGGCGTTGATCCGGCCAGCGTGGTCGGCTTCTTCGGCCTGTCTGGTCCCTATGCCATCGTTCCGGATACGCAGGCCTTGAAGGAGATCTTCAACTCGCGCGCGCAGCCGGCGCAGTTCCAGGCGATTGCGCAGGTGAGTGCCAAGGCACCGCGGGCGCTGCTGATCCATGGCTCTGCCGACACGGTCGTGTACGTGTCGCATTCGGAAAAGCTGGCGCAGGCGCTGCGTGCACAGGGAGTCAGTGTCGAGCTGCGCATCATCCCCGGGCGTCGGCACGTTGACACGGTGCTGGCGCTCTCACGCCCGGGTGCCTTTCGCATACCCGGCCTCGCCGACCGGATCAGCGAGTTCGCACACACCGCGCGCTAGCGCCGCGCGTACCCATCCGTCGCCTTGCGCAGTGCGCGCGCGATCCCGGGTTCGAATGCCGAGTGCCCGGCATCCGGCACTATCACGAGGGAAGCTTCCGGCCAGGCACGATGCAGATGCCAGGCGCTGCGCAGCGGGCACACCGCGTCGTAACGTCCCTGCACGATCACTGCAGGAATGTGGCGGATCTTCGGCACATCGCGCAGCAGCTGGTCGTCCGCGTCGAGGAAGCCACCGTTCACGAAGTAATGGCATTCGATGCGCGCGAAGGCGGCGGCGTAGTCCGCGTCCTTGAACTTCGCCACATAGCCCGGGTCGGTGCGCAGATGGCTGGTGGCGCCTTCCCACGTTGACCAGGCCTGCGCCGCCGCATGGCGTTCCCGCGCATCGGTGCTGGTGAGCCGCCGGTAGTAGGCGCGCATCATGTCGTAGCGTTCGTCCTCGGGGATCGGCGCGACGAAGTTTTCCCACAGATCGGGGAACATGGAAGCGGCGCCTTCGCTGTTCTGATAAAACCATTCGAGTTCAGAGCGGCGCAGCAGGAATACGCCGCGCAGCACGAGCTCCGTCACGCGCTCCGGGTGCCTCTGTGCATACGCCAGTGCCAGCGTGCAGCCCCAGCTGCCGCCAAACACCTGCCAGCGTTCGATCCCGAGCAACGCGCGCAGTTTCTCCGTGTCGGCCACCAGGTCCCAGGTGGTGTTGTCCTCAATGCTGGCATGTGGCGTGCTCCGGCCGCAGCCGCGCTGATCGAACAGCACGATGCGGTAACGCTTTGGATTGAAGAAGCGGCGCATTTGCGGATTCGTGCCGCCGCCCGGGCCGCCATGCAGGAACACCACGGGCTTGCCCTTCGGATTGCCGCTTTCCTCGTAATACAGCTCATGCACCGGCGAGACCTTCAGGCGGCCGGTGCGATACGCGCGCAGTGCCGGATACAAGCCGTCCGCAGGTGCGGGCCTGCGCGCAGTGGCAGGTGCCGCGGCGGGCCTGCGTTTCGACTTTGCTTTCGCCTTTGCCATCATCGTGCTCCGGTCATGGGGCCAAGCGGCGCGCCACCAATGAGGTGCAGGTGCAGGTGGTACACCTCCTGACCACCGTGCGCATTGCAGTTGATCAGCAGTCGGTAGCCGTCCTGCGCGATGCCCAGTTGCCTGGCGAGATCGCGTGCCACCAGGAACAGCCGGCCGACCAGCATGGCGTCGCTATCCGCAATGTCGTTGGCAGTGGGAATCGGTTTATTGGGAATGATGAGGATATGCACCGGTGCGCGCGGGTGGATGTCCCGGAACGCCGTGATTTCCGCATCCTTGTAGACAATATCCGCTGGCAGTTCGCCGTTGGCGATGCGCTCGAACAAGGTGGGCATGGCAGGAACCTGAAGCAGCAGTTCCGCCTATAATAACGGGCTTGAAAACCACACCGGAAAAGCTTGCGGGCGCGCTCAAACGGGGCCCGGCGCCCGTCTATCTGCTGTCCGGCGAAGACCCGCTGACCCAGGGCGAAGCTGCCGACGCCATCCGTGCCGCTGCGCGCGCGGCCGGCTTCATCGAGCGCGAAGTATTCTTCGTTGATCGCGCGAACACCGGTCCCTGGGACGACATTTTTGCCGGCGCGCAGGCGCTGTCGCTGTTTGCGGCGCGGCGGCTGATCGAAATCCGTATCCCTGGCAGCAAGCCAGGCGTCGACGGTTCCAAAGCCCTGCAGGAACTCGCCGCACTCGCAGGCCCGGACCTCATGCTGATGGTCATCACTGGCGAGCTGGACTGGACGGCGCAGAAATCCGCCTGGGTACAGGCGCTGGACGCAGCCGGTGTCTGGGTGGATGCCCAGGTGGTGGGACTGGCGCAGTTTCCCGCGTGGCTGCGCGATCGTGCTGCGCTGGAAGGCATCCAGCTCGACGCCGCCGCCATCGACGCGCTGGCGCAGCAGACCGAGGGCAACCTGCTGGCCGCGGTGCAGGAACTGCGCAAGCTTGCACTGGCCGGTTACCGCGAAGTCGGCGTGGTGGAGGTGCTTGCAAGCGTTGCGCAGAGCAGCCGCTACGACGTCACGCAGCTGGGAGAGGCGGTGCTGCGCGGTGACACGGAGCGCGCGCTGCGCGTGCTGGCGGGCCTGCGTGCGGAAGGAGTGGAAGCGACGCTGGTGCTCTGGTCGCTGTGGCAGGAGCTGCGGATGGTTTGGCTGCAGCTCGTGGCCGGCGCACCCATACCGGGCGTGTGGTCGCGCAACCGCAACCTGATCGGGCCCGCCGCATCGCGCTTGAAGCCACACGGACGCGTGTTCTTCGCAAGGCTGAACGAGCGCATGGCGGTCATCGACAGAATCGTGAAAGGTCGCCAGTGGGGGAATGCCTGGGACCAGCTCGCCCTGCTGGTGGCGGAGTTCGCCAGCGGTCGAGCGGTGTTACAGGAGGCGGCGTAGATGAGCGTGACCGAGGTGCGGGACACCAGCCCGATGGGCGTTTTCGGAGGCACCTTCGATCCGGTGCATAACGGCCACCTGCGCACCGCGATTGAATTGCGTGAGGCACTGCACCTGGCCGAAGTGCGCTTTCTGCCCACCGGCAATCCGCCGCATCGCGACCACACGCAGGCCAGTGCCGAAATCCGGCTCGCGCTGGTGCGGGCAGCCGTGGCCGACGAGCCGGGATTCACGGTGGATGATCGTGAAACGCGCCGCAGCGGCCTGTCCTATTCGGTGGACACCCTGACCGAATTGCGGGCGGAATTTCCGCGTCGCTCGATCTGCCTGCTGCTGGGCATGGATGCCTTCCTGGGTCTGCCGAACTGGCATCGCTGGCGCGAGATCCTCGAGCTCGCGCATGTGGTGGTGGCCCATCGTCCGGGCTGGAAGGCGCCGACGCAGGGTCCGCTTGGCGAGGCCATGGTTGATCGGGGCACGGGTGCGGTGCGCGACCTGCACGACGCCACCGCCGGCCGGATCTTCGTCCATGCGGTGACGCAGCTGGAAATATCCTCCACCGAACTGCGGCAGCTGATTGCCCGCGGCCGTGATCCCCGTTACCTCATCCCTGACGGCGTCTGCAAGTTGCTGCGCGAGACGGGGTGGTATGCTAAAGCCCAATGACAGCCACTAAATTTTCCCGTCCCCCCGCCCGCGCGGCGCTCGTCAAGAATGTCGTGGCCGCCCTCGAGGACATGAAGGCCGTCAACGTCAAGGTGATGGACGTTCGCAGGGTCACCGACGTCGCCGACTGCATGGTGCTGGCATCGGGCAATTCCGACCGTCATGTGCGCTCCATTGCCGATCGGGTGGTCGAGCGCGCGAAGGCGGCGGGCTTCCGGCCCATGGGGATGGAAGGCGAACGTGATGGCGAATGGGTGCTGGTCGACCTGAACGACGTGATCGTGCATGTGATGCTGCCGCGCGTCCGCGAGTTCTACGGACTCGAAGAGTTGTGGGAAGTGTCGCCCATCAGGGCGCCAGCAAAACCCAAATCCGCGCTGAGCAGGAAATCCGCTGCGGGCGCCTCGCCGCGCAGCAGGGGAAAGCCCAAGGCCAAAGCGAAGGCCAAGGTGAAGGCGAAGGCGAAGGGCAAGTCCACCACCGCTCGCCCGCGCAAGCCTGCGGCCGCCAACGCGCCTCGCGGCAAGAAATCCTCCACCAAGGGTTCGCGGTCACGCGGCTGAACCTGCGGTGCGTGTCACCCTGATAGCCGTGGGGCAGCGCATGCCCGGCTGGGTCAGCGAGGGATACGAAGACTACACAAGGCGCCTGCGCGGCCGCCTGCCGATCAACCTGGTGGAGATTCCTGCCGTCAAACGTGGCAGTGGCGATGTCGCGCGCGCCATGACGGAGGAAGGCCGCCGGCTGCTGGCGGCCACGCGTGCCGACGACTACGTGGTCGCGCTGGACGAACGCGGCAAGACACGCACTTCAGTGGAACTGTCGCAGTGGCTGGGGGAGCGCATGCGTTCAGCCATCGATCTGGCGTTTCTCGTTGGCGGCGCAGACGGCTTTGCGCCGGACGTTCTGACACGGGCCAATGAACGCTGGTCGCTGTCTGCGCTCACGCTGCCGCATGCGCTGGTGCGCGTGGTGTTTGCCGAACAGGTCTACCGCGCCGTCACTTTGCTCGACGGGCATCCGTATCACCGCGAATGAATCCTTTCCACTTCACCCCCATCCTGCTCGCCTCCGCTTCGCCGCGCCGTCACGAACTGCTCGCGCAACTCGGTGTGACGCATGAGGTGCTGTCGGTGGATGTGGATGAGACCGCGCTCGCAGGTGAGTCCGCACAGCACCTGGTAACGCGGCTCGCGCGCACCAAGGCGCTGAAAGGTCTGCGACGCGACGGTGGCGGGCGCCCGGTACTCGGCGCGGACACGGTGGTGGTGGTCGATGACCTCGTGTGCGGCAAGCCGGTGGATCGGACTGATGCCCTGCGCATGCTGGCGCTGCTCGCGGGCCGCCGCCACCGGGTGATGACAGCCGTGGCCATTGCCGTTGGCGCGGATTCGCCGGCGCTGGAGGCGCTGAGCTGCACCGATGTCACCATGCGCGCCATCGGCAGTGCAGAGGCCGCTGCGTACTGGGACAGCGGTGAGCCTGCGGGCAAGGCGGGCGGTTACGCCATCCAGGGACGCGGTGCGCTGTTCATCGAACATATCAGCGGCAGCTATTCAGGCGTAATGGGCCTGCCGTTGTACGAGACTGCACAACTGCTGCAGGCTGTGCAGGGAGGGAGCCGATGAGCATAGAGATCCTGGTCAATGTGGCGCCGCGCGATACGCGCGCCGCGCTGCTCGAGAACGGGCTGCTGCAGGAGGTGTTCATCGAGCGCGCCAGCCGCCGTGGCCTGGTCAGCAACCTCTACAAAGGCCGGGTGTCGCGCGTGCTGCCGGGCATGCAGGCCGCCTTTCTCGACATCGGCCTTGCCCGCACCGCCTTCCTGCATGTCGCCGACATCCTCGCGCCGCCGCCGGATCCGGGCAACGACGCGCACGATGACGCCAAGCCGCAAGACACCGACATCCGCACTCTGGTGCGCGAAGGCGACGACCTGCTGGTGCAGGTGGTCAAGGACCCCCTGGGTTCGAAGGGTGCGCGGCTGTCGACGCATGTGTCACTGCCATCGCGCTATCTCGTGTACATGCCGCAGGGCACGCGCGTCGGCGTGTCATCGCGCATTGAATCCGAGGAAGAGCGCGCCCGGCTGCGCGAACTGGTGTCCGGCCTGGCGGCGGAAAACGCGGGCAGCGCAGGCGCGCGGGGCGGCTATATCGTGCGCACTGCGGCCATCGGTGCCCCGGTCGAGGCGCTGCATGCGGACATGTTGTTCCTCAAGCGCCTGTGGGCGCATGTTGTCACGCGGGCCATGTCGACGCCTGCCGGCAACCTGGTGCACGAGGATTTGCCGCTGACCACGCGCGTGCTGCGCGATGAACTGCGCACGGGTGTGCGACGCGTGCTGGTGGATTCACCTGAGGAATTCACGCGCATGCAGGAATTCACCCGCTCGTTCATGCCCGACTTCGCCGACCGCATCGAGCTGCACGAGGCGCGCCTGCCGATCTTCGACCTGCACGGCGTGGACGAGGAGATCAGTCGCGCACTGGAGGCCCGTGTGCCGCTGAAATCGGGCGGCTACATCGTGATCCAGCAGACCGAGGCCATGAGCACGGTCGACGTGAACACCGGTGGCTATGTCGGGCACCGCAATCTCGAAGAGACGATCTTCCGCACCAACCTGGAAGCGGCGGTGACGATTGCGCGACAGCTGCGCGTGCGCAATCTCGGCGGCATCATCGTGCTCGATTTCATCGACATGCAGGATGAGGACCACCGCCAGGCGCTGATCGACGCGCTGCAGACCGCGCTGGCCGGTGACCGCGCGCAGACGCATATCGCCAGCATCTCGCCGCTCGGGCTCGTCGAGATGACGCGCAAGCGCACACGCGAGAGTCTCGAGCATCTGCTGTGCGCCGCCTGTCCGCAGTGCCAGGGTCGCGGCTTCGTGCGCACTCCCGAAACCGTCAGCCATGAGATATTCCGCGAACTGGTGCGGCAGAGCCGCCAGTTCCAGAGCGACGAGCTGGTGGTGCTCGCGCATCAGGACGTGGTGGCCTGGCTGCAGGAAGAGGAGGCATCTGTGCTGGCGGAGCTCGAGACACAGGTAGGACGGCCGATACGGCTGCAGACCGAAGCGTTGTACGGCATCGACCAGTACGACGTGGTGCTGGCATGAAGGTCGCGGCAGTGCAGATGACTTCGGGTGTGGACGTCGCGCCCAACCTTGCCGTTGCGCGGGGCCTGCTTGCGCAGGCGGCTGCACAGGGCGCGAAGCTCGCCGTGCTGCCGGAGAATTTCGCGATCATGGCGCGACGGGAACGTGACCGGCAGGCAGTTGCCGAACAGGACGGTGACGGACCCATCCAGGCCATGCTGGCCAGCAGCGCGAAGGAATTCGCAATGGTCGTGGTGGGTGGCACCATTCCGCTCCGGGTGCCTGGTGACACGCGTGTTGCGCCTGCGAGCCTTGTCTACGGGCCCGACGGCGAGCGCATCGGGCGCTATGACAAGATCCACCTGTTCGATGTGAATGTTCCCGACGCGGCGGAGTCGCATCGGGAGTCCGCCGGCTTCGTGGCCGGTCGCGAGGTCACCGTGTTCGAGACGCCGGTGGGGCGGCTGGGCATCGCGGTCTGCTACGACCTGCGCTTCCCGGAGCAGTTTCGCCGCATGGCGGAAATGGGCGCGGACTGCTTCGCGGTCTCCGCCGCGTTCACCGTGCCGACCGGGCAGGCGCACTGGGACCTGCTGACCCGCGCCCGCGCCGTGGAAAACCTCTGCCACCTTGTGGTTTCGGCGCAGGTCGGCGAGCATGAAAACGGGCGCCGTACCTACGGCCACAGTGCCGTCATCGATTGCTGGGGGCGCCTGACCGGCAGTCTGCCCGCAGGGGCCGGTGTTGCCATCGGCGAGATGGATCTGGCGGCGCAGGCACGCATCCGAAGCGAATTTCCGGCACTTGAACATCGCGTGCTCGGCCGCATCATCGATTGAGAGGTACCGCATTGAGCGCGACACAAGACAACCTGGCGCTGGCGCGCAAGACGATTCTGGTCCCCGGTGGGCTGGACGAGACGCGTCTGGATCGCATGCTGGGCCTGGTGATGGACCACGACATCGATTCCGCCGATCTCTATTTCCAGGTGTCGCGCGAGGAATCGTGGGCGCTGGAAGACGGCATCGTCAAGGAAGGCAGCGCCAGCCTCGAGGAAGGCGTGGGCGTGCGCGCCATCTCCGGTGAGAAGACCGGCTTCGCATATTCCGACGAAATCCAGCCCGCCGCACTCGAAGAAGCTTCGCGCGCGGCGCGCGCCATCGCCAAGCAGTCGCCGGGCAAGGGCGTGCAGGCGTGGACCCGCAGCGAGTCGGCGCTGCTGTATCAGCCCATCGATCCGCTCGCGAGCATGGATGATGCGGACAAGATCGCATGGCTCATGCGTGTGGATCGCGAGACGCGCGCGATGGATCCGCGCATCGTCCAGGTGATGGCCAGCTGTCATGCCTTGCACGAGATCATCCTCGTCGCCAATTCCGACGGCCAGCTTGCCGCCGACGTGCGGCCGCTGGTGCGGTTCAATGTTTCGGTGATCGCCGAGCAGAACGGGCGCCGCGAGCAGGGTTACGCGGGCGCCGGTGGCCGCTACACGATGACCGAACTCGTCGCGGACGACCGTCCGATCGCCCTGGCGCGCGAAGCGGTGCGACAGGCGCTGGTCAATCTCGAAGCCGTCGCCGCACCGGCCGGCCAGATGCCGGTAGTGCTGGCTGCTGGCTGGCCTGGCATCCTGCTGCACGAGGCCATCGGCCATGGCCTGGAGGGCGACTTCAATCGCAAGGGCACATCTGCCTTCAGTAATCAGATCGGCCAGAAGGTGGCCAGCGAGTATTGCACCGTGGTCGACGATGGCACGCTGGCCGCGCGCCGCGGTTCACTGAACATCGACGACGAAGGCACTGCCACGCAGTGCACCACGCTGATCGAGAACGGCGTGCTGAAGGGCTATCTGCAGGACTCGCACAACGCACGCCTGATGGGGGTGAAATCCACCGGCAACGGCCGGCGCGAATCTTTTGCGCACATGACCATGCCGCGCATGACCAACACGTACATGCGGCCGGGTCCGCATGATCCGGGCGAGATCATCGCCTCGGTGCAGAAGGGCATCTACGCCGTGAATTTCGGCGGCGGCCAGGTGGACATCACCTCCGGCAAGTTCGTGTTCTCGGCCAGCGAGGCCTATCTGATCGAGAACGGTCGCATCACCGCGCCGATCAAGGGCGCAACGCTGATCGGCAACGGACCGGATGTGCTCACGCGCGTGTCGATGGTGGGCAATGACCTGAAGCTCGACGCGGGTGTCGGCACCTGCGGCAAGGAAGGGCAGAGCGTGCCGGTGGGCGTGGGTCAGCCCACGCTGCGCATCGATGCGATGACGGTGGGCGGCACGAACTGAAGACCGGCGCGTTGCGCTCGTCTCAGCGACTGGTGGCGGCCCGGAGTCGCTGCGGAGCCTCGTCGACATGCTGCAGGCGATATTCGCGCGGCGTCATGCCGTAGCGTTCACGGAAACTGCGGCTGAAATGCGGGGCGCTGTTGAAACCCCAGCCGAATGCGATCTCGCAGATAGAACGATTGCGCCAGCGCACATCCGCCAGCTGCCTGGCGCACTCCTCGAGCCGGCGGCGCAGGATGTACGTCGAGACCGACTCGTTGGCAGCCGCAAAGATCATGCGCAGGTATCGCGACGAGACCTTCAGGCAGCTGGCGATGGAACGCGGGCCCAGCTCCGGGTCCTGCAGGTTCTGCTCGATATACAGCTTGGCCCGGGCCTGGCGCGTGCCGACAGATGCCGATGCCGGCATCAGCGCATCGAACGCGAGTGTGTAACTCGTTGCCACCATCTCCACGACCTGACGCGCCAGCCGCTCCTGCACGCGGGCAGGCAACCCGGCTTCCAGCTGCAGGCAGAGGCTGCTCACCAGCGCAGTGGTGGCAGAGGTGATGCCATCCGTTGCCAGCAGTCGCCGACCGCAGAACTGCTCGGCAGAAGGCAGGTGTTCGCGCAGCAGCTGTGCCGGCACCCGCAGCATGATGATTTCGGAGCGCTCGCCCAGGAGATGCGAGTGCGGGGCGGCGTTGTCGTACACCGCCAGGTCACCCTGCTCCAGCGCGGCTTCATTGCCGTACTGGGAAAGCGTGCCCGAGCCGTGGATCTGCAGGATGAGGCTGTAAGTGCGCGATGACGCGTCGACAACCCGCGCGCGCGTGCGATGGATGGCGATGCTGCCGCACGACAGACGGGTGACGCGCAACGGTCCGAGATCACCCAGATGCTGCTCGGACTCCTGGCGGCCGCGTTCTGCTGCAAGGCCAGCGTGATCAAGCTGCGCCGGGTAAAGGTCGCTCCACGCGGCAACCCCGGTCCGGGCCGAAAGGCCAGATGCTTTGTAGGTGTCCACCCCGCCCCCTCTACTTCTTTCCTATATCCTATAGGATCGCGGCGCCGGCGGGTCAAGAAATGCGCGGGACCCTTGGGGCGGCGCTAGTCGCGGGCGAACGACTTCAGGCGCCGGTACGACTTGTCTATATGCGCCCGCATGGCGGATTCGGCCTCCGCTGGCTGGCGGCGCGACAGCGCGGCGATCAGCTTGGCGTGCTCGTTGCAGGCTTCCTTCGTAACCTCGCTGTGGAAGCGCAGCCGGAAGATGTGCAGATGCGTGTGCAGCCTTGCCAGGGCTTCCCGCACCAGGTGGTTGCCACTGCCGCTGGCGATCAGGTCGTGGAACTCCGAGTCCTGGTCGGCGAAACGGTCATAGGAAGTGCGTGATGCACCTGGCTCCATGTGTTCCGCCAGCGCCACGACCTGCTGCAGCTGCTCGTCGCTCATCTGTTCCGCCGCACAGCGTGCCGCATAGGGCTCCAGCAGCAGGCGCATTTCATACAGCTCATCCAGCTGTCTGCGATTGAGCTGTGGCGCGGTGCAATAGCCGACGAAATGCTGCTTGGTGACAAGGCCAGTGGCTTCCAGGCGGCTCAAAGCTTCGCGGATCGGTGTCTGTGACACGCCCAGCTGCCGCACCAGGCTGTCGATGGAGAGGCGCGTATCCGGCTTGATGCGCAGCGCCATGATGTCGCCGCGGATGAGCTCGTACACTTCGTCGACGATGCCCTGGCCGCGCTTCAGAATGCGCTGTTTCGATGCAGGCGCGGTGACTGTGCTTTTGCGGCGTGCCGCAGTGCGGGGAGTCGTTGACGGCATCGAATCATCATATACGAACGGTTTTGACGGCGCGTCTGGCCCTGTTTTTGGCACGCGCTTGTCCTATTCGTACAGTTCGCGGGGATTCACGGCGAGTATCTGCGCGCGCAGCACCGGGTCGGGCACCCATTCGGCCAGCAGGTCCACGAGTTCGCCATCATTGGGCATAAGTCGGCCATTCATCTGCACGTGCGGCCAGTCGGATCCCCACAGCAGGCGCTCCGGGGCATGCCGCACGAGCGCGTGGGCGAACGGCGTTATGTCGGCATAGGGAAAGCCGTCATCGGAGCAGCGCATGGGTCCGGACATCTTTACCCATACCCGGCCGCTGTCGAGCATGCGCAATATGGTGGTGAAAGCGGGCTGGTCCAGCCCGCGCAGCGGATCGAATGCGCCGAAGTGGTCGAGCACGATGCGGTTGGGAAGCGCCAGCAGTTCATCCGCCACGTGCACGAGATGCCCGCGCACCAGGCTCTGGTACTGCACGTGCCAGCCCGCGTCCTGCGCCACCGCAGCAATGCGCGGTTCGATGGCGGGCAGGTGACTCCATTCATGTCCGGCAGGTCCAGCGAACATCCGCACGCCGCGCACCCCGAGCTTGTGCAAGGCTGTCGTCTCGCTGGCAGCGAAATCTTCCGGCGGCAGGATGACGCCGCGGAAATGCGTGCCGAAGCGTTCCAGGACAGATTGAATGTGGCGGTAATTGCGGCCATAGCCGCCGGCACTGACGATGACCGCGCGTCGCAATCCCAGGATCGACTGCATGCGCAGATAGTCTTCGGGCAGCGCATCATCAGATGTATAGGGGCTGCTGGCTTCAAATGGAAACTGCGTGGCCGGGCCGAACAGATGCATGTGGCTGTCCCAGGCCATCGCTGGCAGCGCAAACCGGGGCGCGCGCGGGTGCGGATCAGGGGGCTGGTTATGCAGCGCGCGCGACGGGGCCTTGGTCATGCGAGGAGGCTAGTGCAATGCATACGGGAATCTTGATCCACAGGGCAATGAAGTTTGCCATTCTGGTCAAGCCGCGCTGTGCGGGCAGCCTTATGGTTGTGAATGCATTCGATGGCACCAGGCTGACGTGACGGTCGCACCCGTATTTCTCCTGATGGGAGGCAGCCGGGGCATCGGTGAAGCCGTTGCGATTGCCGCGGCGGCAAATGGTTATCAGGTCGTGCTTACTTATGCCAGCAACGCCGCGTGTGCCAATGCTGTGGTCGAGCGGATCCGTGGCAGCGGTGGCGCTGCCGTTGCGATCCAGGCCGACACCGCCCAGGAAGCCGACATCAACTGCGCATATGCCGAAGTGGACCGCCGTGGACGCCTGGCGGTGATGGTCTACAACAGTGCCGTGACCGGTGCGCATTCATCGCTGGTCGAAGCGAGCACCGCGACCATCGACGAAGTGCTCGCCGTGAACCTGCGTGGCGCGATTCTCTGTGCGCGCGAAGCGGTCAAGCGCATGTCGACACGATTGGGTGGGGAGGGTGGCGCGATCGTGCTGCTGTCATCGCGCGCCACGTTCTATGGATCTGCCGGTGAGTACGTCTGGTACGCCGCCTCCAAAGGTGGCATCGACAGTCTCACCAGCGGACTGGCGCGCGAGGTCGCGGCAGAGGGAATTCGCGTCAATGCGGTATCCCCCGGTCCCATCGCCACCGCGATGCACCGGCCGGGCAGGCTGGAAGCAGGGGCCAAGCGCAGTCCGATGCAGCGCGCCGGCACGCCGGAGGAGGCCGCTGCGACGGTGATGTTCCTGGCATCTGCTGCCGCCTCCTACGTGACCGGCGCGAATCTCTCTGTGTCGGGTGGTCTTTGATCTTTCG
>JBDSGY010000271.1:0-8574 GCA_039918755.1 Steroidobacteraceae bacterium | reverse complement strand
GATGCGCTGGAAAGCGCCGTGGCCTGGGTGGCAGCCGTGCAGCGCAATGACGGCCCCACTGCACTGGTCCTCACGCGCCAGGCCCTGCCACAACAGGCGCGCACACGGGAACAGGGCCTGAATGTCGCGCGCGGCGGCTATACGCTGGTGGATTGCGAGGGCGTCCCGGAAGCCATCGTGATCGCCACCGGCTCGGAGGTGGAGATTGCGGCCGCCGCGGTCAAGGCGCTGACTGCCGCGGGCAGGCGCGTTCGGCTGGTCTCCATGCCGAGCACGGATGCCTTCGATCGCCAGGATGCGGCCTATCGCGAGGCGGTGCTGCCTGCCGGTGTAACGCGCCGTGTTGCCATCGAAGCCGGCGCTACCGCATTGTGGTGGAAGTACGTGGGCAGCAGCGGCCGCGTGCTGGGCATCGACACGTTCGGCGCCTCCGGCAAGGCCTCCGACCTCTACAGGCATTTCGGTCTCACGCCCGAGCGACTGCAGCAGGCAGTGCTCGAGCTCATCTGATTCACACGCGGCAGACAAGGAAGGACATCTCATGGCGATCAAGGTAGGCATCAACGGTTACGGACGCATCGGCCGCAACATCCTGCGCGCGCTGTATGAAGCGAAGCGCACCCATGAAATCCAGATCGTGGCCATCAACGACCTGGGCAACGCAAACACCAATGCGCACCTCACCCGCTATGACACGGCGCATGGCAAGTTCAACGGCACGGTCGAAGTCGACGGTGATTCGATCGTCGTCAATGGCGACCGCATCAAGGTGCTGTCGGAGCGTGATCCTTCCAAGCTGCCCTGGGGCGCGCTGGGAGTCGACGTGGTGTTCGAATGCACCGGCATCTTCACCAGCAAGGCGAAGGCGTCGCTGCACATTGCCGGTGGCGCCAAGCGGGTGCTGATCTCGGCACCGGGCGGCGCCGATGTCGATGGCACCGTGGTGTTCGGCGTGAACCACAACATTTTGACCTCGGCGATGACGGTGGTATCGAACGCTTCGTGCACCACCAACTGCCTCGCGCCGCTGGCCAAGGTGTTGAACGACGCCATCGGCATCGAAAGCGGCCTGATGACCACGATCCATTCCTACACCAACGACCAGGTGCTCACCGACGTCTATCACGAGGACCTGCGTCGCGCGCGTTCTGCGACCATGTCGATGATCCCCACCAAGACAGGTGCCGCCGCCGCCGTCGGCCTCGTGCTGCCGGAACTCAAGGGCAAGCTCGATGGTTTCGCCATCCGCGTGCCGACGATCAATGTGTCGCTGGTCGACCTGACCTTCAAGCCCAAGCGGCCCACGTCCATAGACGAGATCAACAACCTCGTCAAGGCGGCGGCGGGCGGTGCCCTGAAAGGCGTGCTGGCCTACACCGAAGCACCACTGGTGTCGGTCGATTACAACCACGATCCGGCTTCGTCCACCTATGACGCCACGCTGACCAAAATCATCGACGGCACGCTGGTGAAGGTCTGCTCCTGGTACGACAACGAGTGGGGGTTCTCGAATCGCATGCTCGACACGGCGCTGGCCTGGAGCAAGGCGAAGTAGGATGAAAGTCCTCGAGATGGCGAAGCTCGAACTCGCCGGCAAACGCGTGCTGATCCGCGAGGATCTGAACGTCCCGGTGAAGGATGGCCAGGTAACCAGCGATGCGCGCATTCGCGCTGCGCTGCCCACCATCCGCATGGCGACGGAGAGGGGCGCGCGCGTCATGCTCATGTCGCATCTGGGCCGCCCCGAGGAAGGCAAGTACGACCCGGAGCAGTCGCTGGCGCCGGTGGCCTCGCGCCTGTCAGAGCTGCTCGGCAAGAGCGTGCCGCTCGTCAAGGACTGGCTCGATGGCGTGAACGTCGAGCCTGGCCAGGTCGTGTTGTGCGAGAACGTCCGTTTCAACAAGGGCGAGAAGAAGGACAGCGAAGAACTCTCCCGGCGCATGGCCGCGCTGTGCGACGTGTTCGTGATGGACGCCTTCGGCACCGCGCATCGCGCCGAAGCTTCAACGCATGGCGTGGCGCGCTTTGCACCGGTGGCCTGCGCCGGTCCGCTGCTGGTGGGTGAGTTGACGGCCCTGGAGCTGGCGCTCGAAAAGCCGCAGCGCCCCCTCGTCGCGATCGTTGCTGGCTCCAAGGTCAGCACCAAGCTTACGATCCTGGAAGCACTGCTCGAGAAAGTGGACCGCCTCATCGTCGGTGGCGGGATCGCCAACACCTTTTTGGCAGCTACCGGAGTCGGTGTCGGCAAGTCGCTCTGCGAGATGGAAATGTTGGACACTTGCCGGCGGCTGATGGCGCGGGCGCGTGAGCGTGGTGCGGAGATTCCGTTGCCCACCGACGTCGTGGTGGCCACGGAATTCGCTGCGACAGCGCATGCGGATGTGCGTAGCATCCACGACGTCCGGCCGGAGGAGCTGATCCTCGACATCGGTCCGGACACTGCCGATCGGCTGGCGAAGCTGATCGCGGAGGCAGGCACGGTGCTCTGGAACGGCCCGGTGGGCGTGTTCGAGTTCGAACAGTTCGGCGAAGGCACGCGCACCATCGCGAACGCAATTGCCAGCGGCAAGGCATTCTCTCTGGCGGGCGGTGGCGACACGCTCGCGGCCATTGAAAAATACGGGGTGGAGGAAGGCATTTCCTACATCTCCACGGGCGGCGGCGCATTCCTCGAGTTCGTCGAGGGCAAGCGACTGCCGGCAGTAGCTGCGCTCGAGGAGCGCGCACAAAAGGTAGAACAGTGATCAACAACGAAGCGTTCCTGCGACGGACCAAGATCGTCGGCACCCTCGGCCCGGCCACGGACGACCCGGGCGTACTGGCGGACATGATCCGGGCGGGGCTCGATGTTGCCCGCATCAATTTCTCGCATGGCGGCAAGGAAGAGCAGCGGCGGCGCATCATTACCGTGCGCGCAGCAGCGGAATCGGTGGGCCGGCCCATCGGCATCCTTGCGGACCTGTCCGGCCCCAAGATCCGCATAGAGAGTTTCGAGAAGGGCAAGATCCAGCTGGCAGAAGGCCAGCCCTTCGCGCTCGACATCGCACTTGACCCGGCAGCGGGCAACGAGCGCGAGGTCGGCTGCGCCTACAAGGATCTCATCAAGGACGTGAAGGCAGGCGATACCCTGCTGCTGGCCGATGGATACATCGTGCTGGAAGTATGCTCGGTGGTCGGCACGCGCATCGAGTGCATCACCCGCGCCGGTGGCGAGCTCTCCAATCGCAAGGGACTCAACAAGCAGGGAGGCGGCCTGTCGGCGCCGGCGCTCACGGACAAGGACCTGGAATACATCCAGCTTGCCGCCGAGATGGGCGTTGATTTTCTCGCAGTCTCGTTCGCGCGTGATGCGGCCGACATCCGCCGCGCCCAGGCCGAGCTGCGTAAGTGGCGCGGCACCGCGCATGTGGTGGCGAAGATCGAGCGCCATGAGGCCATCGACAACCTCAGCGACATCCTCTCCGTGGCCGATGCCGTCATGGTGGCGCGCGGCGATCTGGGGGTGGAAATGGGATACGCCGCGCTAACCGGTCTGCAGAAGACCATCATCGAGCAGGCACAGGCCGCCAACCGCATCGTCATCACCGCGACGCAGATGATGGAATCGATGATCGTAAGCCCGGTGCCGACGCGCGCCGAAGTCAGCGACGTGGCCAATGCCGTGCTCGATGGCAGCGATGCGGTGATGCTGTCAGCCGAGACGGCCGCGGGGCGATATCCGGTCAAAGCCGTGCAGGCGATGTCCGAAGTCATCGTCGGTGCGGAGAAATACCAGGTCGGCGCCAATCGCAAGCCGCGCCGCATGGAAGGTGCGTTCTCGAACACGGAAGAAGCCATCGCCAAGGCAGTGATGTTCGCCGCCCAGCACATGCATCCGCGCGCCATCGTGGCGCTGACGGAATCGGGCCTCACGCCGCTCTGGATGTCGCGCATCCGTTCCGACATTCCCATCTTCGCCTTCACGCGCCAGGAAGTGACCCGCAATCGCGTCACGCTGTATCGCGGCGTGTATCCGGTGCTGTTCGACGTGACGCACGGTTCGCCGGCGCAGATGTATCAGGCGATCTTCGACCAGCTGCTCATGAAGGGCCTGGTGGAAGTAGGCGACCAGATCATCCTGACCAAGGGCGACCTGTCAGGGGTGCAGGGTGGCACCAACTCGATGCAGATCCTGCGCGTGAGCCGCGCGATCTGATAAGCGACGGTTGCTCCTTCAGGCGAAGGAGCAACCATTCGCAATAGCTCAGCCCTTCTTGGCTGCAGCCTTGAACGCAGCGATGTCGTTCAGCAGCTCGGTGGAGTGACCTTCCAGTTTGTCCGGCGTCACGCTGTAGTGCTTGGCGATCTTGCCGTTCGGATCGATCAGGAACGTGTCGCGCGAGGCCATCGTCATCGTGCCGCGCTGGACCAGCACGCCGTAGCTCTTGGCAGTCGCAAAGGTCGAGTCTGCCAGCAGAGGGAAGGGCAGGCCGTGCTCTTCGATCAGCTTCTGGTTTTCACTCGAAATCTTGGCGTTCTTCGACAACGCAGCCTCGAAGGCCTTGTGCGAATTCGCGTCGTCGACACTCACACCGAGGATCTGCGCGCCAGCCTTGCGGAAGGCAAACACGTTCTCGGTGAACTGGCAGGCCTGCGTGGTGCAGCCGGGTGTCTGGTCCTTCGGATAGAAATAGACCACGACCCACTTGCCCTTGTAATCAGCCAGCTTGTGGGTCTTGCCGTTCTGGTCCACCAGCGTGAACTGCGGCGCTGCGGCACCGGCTTCGGGAATTGGCATATTGCCGGCCACAGGTTCCGCTGCCGTAACGGCGAGCGCGACCAGTGCCAGCAGGGCGAATGCCAGCAGGGCGTGAATGGGTTTGATACGGAAAGACTGTGAGCGCATGGCTACTCCTGAAACAAAAGCGCCCCGGACGGGGAACTGCGAATGATAATGATAGACCCATGCCTTCGGACCTGCCATCCAGTCCCGCAGTTCCCGCGCTAGTCCTGACTGGCGGCGGTGCCCGCTCCGCCTATCAGGCGGGCGTGCTGAAAGCAGTTTCACAATTATTGCCCCAGCAGCAAAATCCGTTTCGCGTGATCGTGGGCACTTCCGCCGGAGCGGTCGCGGCCAGCGCGCTGGCAACGGGGGCTCATCGCTGGCATGACGCAGTGGCACGCATCGAGGAGGTGTGGGCCAACTTCCATGTCGGCCAGGTGTTCCATGCCGGTCGACGGCAGATGCTGCGCGCCGGACTGCACTGGGTGCTGTCGCTGCTCTCGGGCGGGCTGCTGCTGCGCGTGCCGCGTTCCCTGTTTGACAACGCGCCCCTGCGTGCCCTGCTGGTGCGCGAGGTGCAGTGGCGGGGCCTGACCACCAATCTCGCTGCCGGCAATCTCGATGCGCTGGCCCTGTGTTCCACTGGCTACGGCACCGCCCGTTCGGTCGCGTTCTTCCAGGGCCGCGCTGATCTCGGTGAATGGAGCCGGCGCAATCACGTGGGCCGGCGCACCGAGCTCCTTCTTGAGCACCTGATGGCCAGCATGTCGGTGCCGCTGATATTTCCGCCCGAGCAGATCGGCGGCGAATACTACGGCGATGGCGCCATCCGGCAGTTCGCGCCACTGAGTCCGGCGCTGCATCTCGGCGCGAACCGGCTGCTGGTAGTGGGCATGCGCACGACAGGCGTTGGCGGCGTGTCGTCGCGGCTGTCCGCCCCGCATGCCGAACCCACCCCTGGCCAGTTGTTCGGCTATGCGCTCGACAACCTGTTTTCCGATCAGATCTATGCGGACATGGAGCAGATCGACCGGGTCAACGAGATCGTGCGCGTGGCGCCGCAGCTGATGCCCGGCGCGCGCATTGTCGAGAAGGTGGTATTCCTCACCCCAACCGAGGATCCGCGCAAGATCGCGGCCCGCTATCTGCACACGCTGCCGCCCAGCCTCAAGGCCTTGCTGCGCGTGATGGGCGCGAGCAACCAGGCGGGTGCGCAGCTGGCCAGCTATCTCATGTTCGAGGGCGAATACACGCGCGACCTGATCGCGCTGGGTTATCGCGATGCGATGGCGCAGGGTGACGAGATCGTGCAGCTGTTTGCGAAGGATTGACGTCGCCCGCCAGCTGCGCGAGTCGCGCCGGCCCCCGGATTTCCCTGCTACTCTTGACTCTGGACACGGGTCCAGGGATTACCCTCTGGTCTCGAACAGGATGGGTACAGGAATTCAGGCAAGTGTCATGAGCAAAGAGCCAGCCAAGAGCAGTGCAACGCAGTCGATTGGACGACTCGCGAAGGCCGCCGGCGTTGGTATAGATGCGATCCGGTTCTACGAGCGCATCGGACTGCTGCCTACACCCAGACGCACGGCGGCCGGATACCGCCTCTACGCGGCGGATGACCAGCACCGGCTCGAGTTCATCCGGCGCGCGCAGGACTTGGGCTTCTCACTCGAAGAGATCGCCTCGCTGCTGAAGCTCAGCCGGCCGGGGGGCAGCGTGGCGCAGGCACGGGCGCTGGCAGCGGCCAAGCTTGAGGTGGTCGAAGGGAAGCTCGCGGAGTTGCAGCGATTGCAGCACGCATTACGGGCGCTGGTAGACGAGTGCCCGGGCTCAGGGGAGGCCGCACATTGCCCCATTCTTGCCGCCCTGGGTGGCCGTCCTCAAGGAAGTCACCATGGATAAGCACGCTAATCATCATCAGCACCCGACGCAGTCACCGCCCCCGGCTGCGGCGCATTGCTGCGGAGGGCAGGGCAAGTCCATCGAAGTGCCGGTGTCTGGAGCGCCTGCGCCGGCGGGCACCATGTACATCTGTCCCATGCATCCAGAGGTGCGTCAGGATCATCCCGGCGCGTGCCCGAAATGTGGCATGGCCCTCGAACCGGAAATGCCGAGCCTGGAGGATGACGAGAATCCAGAGCTCGCGGATTTTCGCCGCCGGTTCTGGTGGACGTTGCCGCTGACGGTGACCACCGTGATCCTGGCAATGTTTGGAGATCGCCTGGGCTTGATGAGCATGGCGGCCCAGAGCTGGGTGGAACTCGCTATCGCGTCACCCGTGGTTCTGTGGGCTGGCTGGCCCTTCTTCGCGCGGGGTGGGCAGTCGGTTGCAAATCGCAGCCCGAACATGTGGACGCTGATCGGCCTTGGAACAGGCGCGGCGTACCTCTACAGCGTGATGGCCACCGTGGCGCCGCAGCTGTTCCCGGCTTCATTCGTTTCAATGGGCCGGGTTGGCGTGTATTTCGAGGCAGCGGCGGTAATCATCTCGCTGACACTGCTGGGCCAGGTGCTGGAGCTGAAGGC
Source organism: Steroidobacteraceae bacterium (assembly GCA_039918755.1). GTDB lineage: Bacteria > Pseudomonadota > Gammaproteobacteria > Steroidobacterales > Steroidobacteraceae > ZC4RG30. The sequence goes on along the minus strand of JBDSGY010000271.1, from coordinate 1,286 downwards.
ACGTTCGCAGACTTCGGCGGCCATCAAGTCGTTGCTGCAACTGGCTCCGCGTTCGGCACGACGCATCCGTCCGGACGGCGTCGAAGAGGACATCGCGCTCGCCCAGGTGCATGTGGGTGACATCCTGCGCATCCGGCCAGGGGAGAAGATCCCGGTTGATGGTGTGGTAATTGACGGTGCCAGCGGCGTTGACGAGTCGATGCTGACCGGCGAACCGATGCCAGTGACCAAGCGCAGCGGCGACCGGCTCATCGGCGCGACGATGAACACCACCGGTGCCCTCACGATGCGCTCGGAACGCGTCGGATCCTCGACTGTTCTCGCGCAGATCGTGCAGATGGTGGCGCAGGCACAGCGATCCCGGGCGCCGATGCAGCGCATGGCGGATGTGGTCGCAGGATACTTCGTGCTGGCAGTTGTCAGCGTCGCGTTGCTGACGCTGGTGGCGTGGGGCATCTGGGGTCCCGAGCCGCGCTGGGTGTACGGCATGCTGAATGCCGTGTCGGTGCTCATCATTGCCTGTCCCTGCGCGCTGGGTCTTGCTACACCTATGTCGATCATGGTCGCCACGGGTCGCGGTGCGACCAGGGGCGTGTTGTTCCGCGATGCAGCCGCCATCGAAAAACTGCGCGATATCGACACGCTGATCGTCGACAAGACGGGAACGCTGACGGAAGGTCGACCAGCGTTCGATCGCGCCGAAGCCGTGCCCGGCGTGGAGACACGCGAGGTGCTGCGTCTGGCAGCGAGCCTGGACCAGGGTAGCGAGCATCCACTGGCGGAGTCGATCGTCCGCGCCGCGCGGGAACAGGGCCTCGCTCTCAGTGCGGTTGGCAATTTCCTGTCGGTCACAGGAATCGGCGTGACCGGCGAGGTGGACGGGAAGTCGCTGGCGCTGGGCAATACGACGCTGATGGAGCAGGCAGGCGTGGTGCTGGATCCGTTGCTGCCCCAGGCCGAGGCACTGCGCACCGAGGGTGCCAGCGTGATGTACCTGGCGGCGGGCACGCAACTGCTGGGGCTCGTCGCAGTGTCTGATCCGATCAAGGCCAGTACCGCCGAAGCGCTCGAAGCGCTGCGCAGTTCAGGCGTCCGGCTGGTGATGGCCACCGGCGATGGCCAGACGACCGCGCGCTCCGTGGCCGCGCGCCTTGGAATTTCTGAAGTGCATGGCGAGGTCAAGCCGGCAGACAAGCTACGCCTCGTCGAGGAACTGCAGCAGGCCGGCAGGGTCGTAGCCATGGCGGGCGACGGCATCAATGATGCGCCGGCACTGGCGCGCGCCG
>JBDSGY010000270.1:0-3378 GCA_039918755.1 Steroidobacteraceae bacterium | reverse complement strand
GCCGGTCGCAGCGCCGCTGCAGTTTGCGGGCGAGACCCTGCACTGGCACGCCGGCTTCCGCTTCACCTTGTTCGAATGTCGCGTTGGCACCGGCCCCGAACTGGACCAGCCCGGTCATCGCGAACTGCTGGGACGCACGCTGGCACGCATGCACGCAGTCGGCGGTCGGCGTGCTTTCCAGCGGCGTGGGGGCATTGCGGACTGGCGTGATGGCGCGCGCGCCCGTGATGCCATCCTCGATGGCCGCCTGGTGCCCGCACCGCTGGACGACAGTTACGCCGATGTTTCGGCCCAGCTGGTTGCCGCCATTGCCCGCTGCCGCGAAAACGTGGGGCCGCTGCGGCAACTGCGCATCCACGGCGACTGCCACGGTGGCAACATCCTGTGGCATGCCCGGGGGCCGCTGTTCGTGGACTTCGATGACTGCCTCACGGGTCCGGCCGTGCAGGACCTGTGGATGTTCTGCGCCGGCGATCCGCAACTGATCCAGCGCGAGTGGACCGAAGTGCTCGACGGCTATGAACAGTTCGCGCATTTCGATTTCGCGGAAACCGGACTGGTGGAAGCACTGCGCGCGATGCGCATGCTCAATCATGCCGCGTGGATCGCCGGCCGCTGGAGCGACCCGGCGTTTCCGCGCGCGTTCCCCTGGTTCGGCGAGCCGCGTTACTGGGAGCGGCATATCGATGAGTTGCGCGAACAGCTCGATGCGTTGGAAGATCCACCGCTATTGCGCATGACGCGCTAGCCGCTGCAGGGGACGATGATGAAGACCCGTGTTGTTGTACTGGTGCTGCTGGCGCTCGCGGGCTGCGGCCGCGGTGATGAGCCCGGAAAATCCACCACTGCGAAGACCGCAGCCAAGGCGCCCCCAGCGACAGTCGATGCGGTGGCTGCCGTGCTGCAGTCGACCGGCACGCCGGTCGCACGCATGAACTTCATGCTGCCGGCGAAGCCTTTGGTGGGCGCACCCGCAAAAATGCGGCTCGATGTCTCGGCCGCCGAGGCGGCCTCGTTGTTGATCACCGTCGAGGCAGATGGCCTTGCGATCGATCCGGACAGCGCGCGTGGCAGTCTGGTGCTGACTGGCGGCGGCACGGTCACGAGCCGGGAGCTGCTGTTCACCGCAGAGCGCGAAGGACTGCTGGAAATAGTGGTGCGCCTGCGCAAGGCAGAGACGGACAGCATCGATACTGTCTATGCCATTCCCGTGCTGATCGGGCCGGCTGCCAGCGGCGGTTGAGCCGCTGGGACAGGATTCAGACGAATCCGATCCAGCGACCGAAGCCGATCACGCCGCCCCACACAAGCATCGACAGCACGCCCGCAACGCGCGCCGCCGGAATCGGCGTGCCGGAATCCCAGGCCTGCACCGTGCGGAAGGTGACGAACTGGAAATACAGCATGTTGACGCCCGCCAGCAGCAGCAGCCCCATCTTGATGAGGAACGGCGTGTTGCCGACGTACGACGTGGCATTGGCGATGAACATCAGTCCACCGGTAATGGCCGCACCGATGAATGCGCCCCAGGTCCACGGCAGCAGCTTCTCCGACAGATACGTGAAGCGCAGCTGCCGCGATGTCAGGCCTGCCAGGCGTGCGTCCACGGTGAAGATCGTCCCGGCTACTGCCGCCAGGAATACCACATGCGCGGATTCCACCCAGGGAAACCAGTCTTCACCCACCAGGACGGCGATGGGGGTGTTCTGCAGCCATTCAAAGAAAGTCAGGTTCACTTGCGGCTGCCCTCAGTTGGATTCGACGTAGGCGATGAACCGCCCGGCGAAGATGATGCCGATCCACAGCAGCATTCCGAACACCGCCGCCACCACATGCAAGCCCGAGGGGCGTTCGAACTGCCGCCGCGCCACGGCCGCGAGCCACAGCGTGATGACGATGACGAGCGCGAGCATGGTCATCTTGGCGTAGAACACCGGATTGGTAATGGTGCGGCCCGGCTCGGCGGTGATCAGCAGCAGGCCCGTGGCCAGCAACAGCACCAGGAGCAACCAGATGGCGCGGGTAAACCGCGCGGCCAGCTGGGCCAGAGGCTCCGACGTCAGTCCGTGTCCCGCTATGCGCAGAGACAGCACCAGCGCGCAGGCAAATACCAGCGCGAGGCAGATGATATGAATGGTCTGGATGCCCGGGATGGCCCAGGGCGTGATCTGGATGCTCTGGCTGATCGGTGTTGCCGACAGCCAGTCGCTGAATTGATGCAGGTCCACGATTTCATTACCCCCGGGGAAGCGCGGCCGACGCAGCCGTCCTTCCTGAATTCTGTTATGGACCGAAGTATAGGGGTAGCGAACATGCAAGGTCGAGAAGACCTGAACATATGCTGCTCCGCCTAGGCGCCCTTGCTGCGTCCCGCGCCGGCGGCCGCGCCGCCCAGAACCAGATCGAGCAGCTTGTCGATGAAGCGCCGGTCGATCGGCATGTGGCTCAACAGCAGGCGGTGGAAGATCGGCCCCCACAGCGCATCGGCCAGCACGTCGATGTCCGTGCCTGGCGGCAGCTCGCCGCTTTCCAGTGCCCGCTGCAGCAGTCGCTGCGCCGACTGCCGGCGCGGCTCGACGAAATCCGTGCGCAGGCTGCGGCTCGTGGCGCTGTCTTCCTGCCCGAGCGCGATCAGCTCGCGCAGCAGCTGGCCGGTGCGGCCGCGATAGATCCCGGCGGCATGGTGGACCTGCGTGCGCAGATCAGCGATGGCCGACTCGGTGTCGTGCGCCGCGTTCATGCGCGGCACCATGGCCAGCAGGAATGCTTCGATGGCCAGCGTTCCCTTGGTCTGCCACCAGCGGTAGATGGTCGCCTTGCCGGCACCCGCGCGCGCGGCCACGCCTTCGACGGTGAAGCCGGCGAAACCTGCTTCACGCAGGATCTGGTAGGCGGCCTTGAGGATGGCGCTGCGGGACGCGGCGGAGCGGGGGCGGCCGGCGCTCTTCGGACGAGGCCGCTTGCGCGGTGCTGGCATGGAATTTCGTTCGCGGTTGACGCAGATCGGCTGCGGCACCGGATTATATAGGTCCAGCCGCGCGAAGAATGCGACAGGATTGTTGCTGTAGCCATTTGTCGGGGGTGGCAAAGGGCGGGCACAATGCGGGCTATGCCCTTCTGGCTGGTGCTGATCGACCGGATCCTTCCCATGCGTTACCTGATCTGGGCGCTGACGGGTCTTGGCTGCGCCCTCAGCATGAGGTGGGGGATCACTACCGGCCACGGGATGTGGTGGGTGCTGCTGTCCGTGGCGCTGCTGCTGACGGGGCTGCGTGACTGGTTGCAGCACCGTCACGCCGTGCTGCGCAATTATCCGGTTATCGGCCATCTGCGGTTCCTGCTGGAATATGTGCGCCCGGAAATCCGGCAGTACTTCAT
>JBDSGY010000269.1:0-6875 GCA_039918755.1 Steroidobacteraceae bacterium | reverse complement strand
TGGCGCACAAATGCGGTTACGATGTCCGCGCCGATGCCGCTGCCACCGCCGGTAACAAAGACCCGCCTGCCTGCCAGGGATGGATAAACCACCTGTTCGTCTGTCGCCGTCATTCGTCGAGCCCCGGATTAGCCGCTGCGCGCCAAACCAATGCGCGTGCAATCGTTCGCAGCAATTTGTTACTTTTGCGGGATGACTATGCCCGCTGCAATCATTCCGGTAAAGACGTGACCCATGAGTGATTCTCCCAGACGGCCCCGCCGCAGCCGCCAGTGGTTTGCCCGCGACGGCAAGCAGGGCCGCATTTCCGAGGCGCGCATGAGCGGCACGGCTTATGGCACCGTCGTGCTGCATGTTGCGCCGGAAGCGGTCGCAGGCGGGGTGCTGGCACTGGTGCGCGAGGGCGACTTCATCGAACTGGATGTACCAGGCCGGCGCCTGCATCTGGAAGTGTCGGACGAGGAGCTGGCCGAACGCCGCGCTGGATGGCGCGCACCGGCGCCGCCAGCGCGTGGCTGGGCAAAGCTTTATGTCGATCATGTGCAGCAGGCGCACCTGGACGCAGACCTTGATTTCCTCGTTGGTGGCAGCGGTGACGACGTCGCGCGCGATTCGCACTAGGGCGCGCTCGGCGCAATGACGCGGGCCCGCCGCTTCGGAATCCTTGAGGACGGGCGCACTGTCGAGGCCGTCAAGCTTGGCACGCAGGATGGACTGCAGGCCGAGGTGCTGACCTACGGCGCCATCCTGCATCGACTCAGCCTTCCAGTCGCCGGCCAGCGGCGCAACTTGGTCCTTTCCCTCGATCAGCTGGGAGACTACGAACGCGACCGCGCCTTCGTCGGGCCGGTGGTGGGACGCTTTGGCAACCGCATTGCGCAGGGCCGATTTTCAATCGACGGTCGCACCCACCAGCTCACCCGGAACGAGAACGGCAATCATCTTCATGGCGGCGCACTGGGCTTCGGCAAGCGCCTCTGGGAATTGCTCGACCATTCAGCCTGCACATTGACGCTGGGTTTGCGTTCGCCCGCCGGCGAGGAAGGATACCCCGGCACTCTCGACGTTCAATTGCTGCTGCGGGTGCAGGAAGATTCGCTGGACATCTCCCTGACCGCGCACACTGACGCACCGACGCCAGTGAACCTGACCTACCACCCGTACTTCAACCTGGGTGGGGTGGCGACCGCGCACTGGTTGCGAATCCCGGCGTCGCGCTATCTGCCGGTCGGCGCCGGACTCATTCCCACCGGTACGGTGCAGAACGTCAATGGCACGCCTTTCGATTTCCGATTCAGTCGCCCGCTTGCACCGCCGCCGGTGCACGCGCATCCGCAACTCGCATGGGGGGGCGGCTACGATCATTGCTGGCTGCTCGATGCCGGCGCCGACTGCCATTGCGAGCTGCGCTCGCCGGTGGGCGACGTCACGCTGTCGCTGCACGGCAGTGGCCCCGGCCTGCAGTTCTACAACGGGCAGTTCCTGTCGCAGACTCACCCCACGCTGGGCAGCGGCGTGGTGCTCGAGCCGCAGGGTCTGCCCGATGCGCCCAATCACGCTGCATTCCCGAACAGCATCGTCCGGCCAGGCGAGACGTACCGCGCGCAAATCCAGTATCGGCTGCGCTGTTCCTGACGGCGCCCCGGGATGCCCGCTACTTGCCGGCGGTGAAGGAGAGGCTCCTTCCAAAAAACGGCAGCACATTTTCCTGGATGCGGAACGCCACGTGGCTGGTGTGATCGCCGGGATAGATCTCGAAGGTGTTGGCGATTCCCAGGGCCAGCAACGCTTCGTGCATCCGGCGCGTGTCGCCGACGAGGCTGTCCTTGTCACCAACGTCCATCGCGATCGCGCGGTACTTGCGCACCTTCGACACATACTGGTCGAGAAAGGCCAGCGGCGCGTTGGCGGTCCACTTCGCGGTGATGGCGGGGATTTCCTTGCCAGCGGTGTCGACCGGCAGATCGATGAACAGTGGCGGCTTGGCGGGATTGGGAGACCAGGCCGCGGCGATGGCCAGCGTGCCGCGCAATGCAAATGGAAGATTGCCGGCGGCTTCCAGCGACGGCACCGCAGCCAGCTGCGCCACGTGTTCAGCGGTCATGCCGCGCGACCCCATCGGGGACTGGCAGCAGGGTGCCATCAGGTAGAGCGCGCCATATCGTTCCGCCCGCCGGATGCCGATGCGCGATGCGCCATAGCCGCCCATCGAGTGACCGAGCAGGCCGCGGCTCGCCGGTTTTGCCAGCGTGCGGTAATGAGCGTCGATGTAGTCGATCAGCTCATCGGCGATGAAATTCTCGAAGTTGCCAGTGGTGGCCGAATTGGAATAGAAGGCGCCGTTGTACACATTTTTGCTGTCGGGAAGCACGATGATCATTTCCGGCGTGCCCCTGGCAAAGGCGCCTTCCACCGTCTGCGGAACGTGGATTTCCTTGATCCATTGATCCGCGCCGATCGAGTAGCCATGCAGCGCATAGATCACCGGATAACGGCGCCCGCGGTTCTTGTCATAGCTGGGCGGGAGCACCACGATCACGTTCCGATCGGCGCTGGTACCGAGCAGGTTGCCGGCGATTTCGGCGGAGTGCACCTTGATGGTTTCCACACGCGCCTTCGCTGCACCCTCGACCGCCGGCGGAACCTGCGTCTGAACCTGGGCACGAGCCTCGGCCATGCCAAATACCAGCGCGCAGGCGCCGACCATTGCCGTCCATTTCAGTGGTTTCATTCCGGCCCTCATTGCTGCAACACCAAGACGCTGACTGATTTCGGTTCGAGATGCAGTTGCAGGCGACCCGCCTGCACCGTCGCGTTCAGCGGCCTGGGCACCACCGTTTCCGGTGCATCGAATGTATTGACACTGTCGACGCTTGGCGCCGTCAGCGTCTCACCCGTTGCCGAAGCAATCTGCGCGCCACCGAGCCCGACTTCGATCTGCGCGACACGCAGGGGATCGACGTTCGTTATCGCCAGCAGCAGCCTGCCCTGCGCATCCCTTGCGGCGATTGCATCCACGCGCGGCAACGTAATCTGTCCCTGCGACCACGTTCCGGCATTCAGCGTCAGCGGCACGAAGGTCGCATCCTGGAACGGCACATACATGCGGAAGACGTGATACGTCGGCGTCAGCAGCATCTTTTCCTTGTCCGTCAGGATCATCGCCTGCAGCACATTCACCATCTGCGCGATGTTGGCCATGCGCACGCGGTCGGCGTGCCGGGCAAAGATGTTCAGATTAAGCGCGGCCAGCACCGCATCGCGCTGGCTGTTCTGCTGCACGAGGAAGCCGGGGTTGGTGCCTGCCGCGGGCGCGTACCAGGCGCCCCATTCGTCCACGGCGAGGGCGAGCTTCTTGGCCGGATCGTATTTGTCCATGATGGCTATGTGCTGCGTGATCAGGCCATCCATCTTCAGCGTGGCCTGCAGTATCTCGGCGTACTCCTGCGCACCGAAGCCCGTCGCAGCGTGCTTCTTTTCCCAGTTGATGACGGTGTAGTTGTGCAGCGATATGCCATCGATGTCCCAGCTCCACTTGCGGTCCTGCCAGGCTTTCATCACGGCCTCGGTCCAGGCAGTGAAGCGCGGCTCGCCGCCGCCTGGCCCCACCGCGATGCGGAGCATGTGGTTGGCGTCCTGCTGCTGCGGATGGAAATTGCGCGCGAAGCGCGCGTAAATCTTCATCTGGCTGACGTAGTAGTCCGGCGTCATGTTGCCGCCACAGTCCCAGGTCTCGTTGCCGAGCCCCAGGATCGGCACCTGCCACGGTTCGGCCCGCCCGTTCGCCGCGCGCTCCAGCGCCAACGTGGTGGGCAACGCACTGGTCATGTATTCAAGCCAGTCGGCTGCTTCCTGCGGCGTGCCGGACCCGACGTTCACCGAGATGAATGGTGCCGCTCCGATCTGTGCCGTGAAATCCATGAACTCGTGGGTGCCGAAAGTATTCGGCTCGGTGACACCACCCCAGTCCGGATTCAGCGTGACCGCACGCCGCGGCCCGATGCCGTTGCGCCAGTGATAATTGTCGGCGAAGCAGCCGCCAGGCCACCGCACATTCGGCACTTTCAGTGTGCGCAGCGCCGCGACCACGTCATTGCGCATCCCCCGCGTATTGGGGATCGGAGATCCGGGCCCTACCCACACGCCTTCGTAGATACCCCGCCCCAGGTGCTCGGCGAACTGTCCAAACAGGTGGCGACTGATCGTCGGTCCGGGTTTGCCTGCATCCAGTGTGATCGCAAGGGTGCCCACGCTGGCCGCCGCTGCCTTCGGTTCCGGCGCGGCCGATTCCGGTGCGCCGCCGCAGCCACCCATGGCCAGCAACACCGCACACGCGAATAGATGATGGTTCCGCATGGCCCCTCCCTGCCGGCTGCATCGCCGGACGAATTGCGATCCGCTGTTCTGCAGTCCAAATGATAGCGCTATACATGCCGTCAGGGACGGTTCGCGTGAAAAAATGCATCGGTTTGCAACCGCGTGGCAGCATCGCCTTCCTGTCCTGCTGTTCCTTGACCGTGGACTGCGTCAATATCGCTTTGAAAAGATGAACCCCTTGTCTGTCCTCCGGAGGTTTCGAAATGCAGATCGTGAAACGCAATTCCCTGGCCGCTTTGCTGGGCGTGATCGCGCTGTCGGTGACCGGCATGTCTGCCGCACAGGCGCAGACACCGCAGCTAGAAGCAAACAAGAAGGTCGCGCAGGCTTTTTACGACGCAGCGATCAACAGGAAGAACTACGAAGAAGCGGTGAAATACCTGGGTGCACAGTACAAGCAGCACAACCCCACCGCCGGCGATGGCGCCGAGGGCCTGAAGGGCTTCATCGATTTCCTCAAGATGCGCTTCCCGAACCAGCGCGGCGAAATCAAGCACGTGATCGCCGAAGGGGACATGGTGGTGTTGCATGTGCATTCCACCCGCGGCGACAACACCCCGGGCCGTGCCATCGTCGACATCTTCCGCCTGCAGAATGGCAAGGTTGTCGAACACTGGGATGTGATCCAGGACATCCCGGAAAAGGCGTCCAACAGCAACGGCATGTTCTAAGGCTCTGAACGGTCATCAGAGGGCAGAACCCGGCCCCTAAGCTACTTTCGCTGCCGGCCTGCCATTTTACGCCGCTGCACAAGATGCAGCGGCGCGGCCGCCCGTCAGTGCGTGACCAGCGCGCACAGCTCGACGGGACTCTTCACGCTCAACCGCTGATAGGCGCGACGGCGATAGGTGAGCACCGACGTCCTGGCAATGCCGAGGTCGAGTGCCGTGGCTTCGACACTCATGCCAAGCGCCGCGCGTGCGCACACTTCACGCTCGCGCAATGTCAGCGCCTCGAAGCGACTCGCGAAGCGGTCCTCAATCTGCGAGAGCGTGAGCGGCGCCGGACCAGCGGGCAGTTTGCGATTCAGCGGCAGCATCGGCAACACCAGGCATGCCATGTCGACGAGGGCACCGATCTCGCTGTCGGTGAAACATCCGCCGGATGAATGCCGCGCAACGTTCATCACCCGCCACGTGTCTGCTCCCCGCTGGATCACGGATACGCGCTCCACGATGCCTGCATCATCGAAGACCTGGCGCCGGAACCCTGGCGAGGTGATGTGTGGCGGCCGCACGCGCTGCACCACCATGTTGCTCGGCTTCGGCGCTGCACAATATGCTTCGAACACCGGATCCAGCCGCAGGTACCATTTTTTATACGCGGGAAAAATTCCCACCAGCCCAGGCTCACCGAAGTAGTACTGCAGCGAACTGTCTTCCCGCCCGGTGGCCTCGAACAGATAGATCCGGCGGGCGCCGCCGACGACTGACAACACGCAGTCCCGAACCGTGGAACCGAACTCTTCGGTGCCGATGGCATGCAGCAGACGCTCATAGGCAGCGAGATTGACGGTCGATGCGCGCCCGTCCGTGATCTGTCTGATATCCGACATTGCGCAGCCCCTCCACGGCGTCCGGAAGTTCCGGCGGCGCAGCCATCCTGCCCGATTTTCGCTGCGTTGTCCTTCCTGGAGAGGACCCGCGCCCAGGCCGTACGCGCTAGATTGAGGTCCAGCCTGGAATGAGGAGAGTCGCGTGCTTGCCGGTAACAAGGTCATCATCACGTGTGCGGTCAATGGCGGGATGCAGCAGGACCGCCTGGGCGCGATCATTCCGAAGCAGCCCGAAGAAATCGGCGAAGCGGCGGCGCGCTGCCACGAAGCCGGTGCGGCCATGGTGCATGTGCACGCACGCGACCCGCACGGCAAGAACTCCGGCGACCGCAACATCTACGCCGAAATCATCCGCCAGATCCGCAAGCGATCGCCGGTCCTCATCCAGACCACGAACGGCATTGGCGTGCGCCGGGATCCGGCGACAGGACAGTTCATCTGGCCGACCGACGCGGAACGCCTCGGCCTGCTGAACCTTGAGCCGCAGCAGGATCTGTACGGTATTGCTGCCGGTTCGGCCGACTTCTACAACCCAGAGGGCGGCTATCCGGAAGAGACGCCCTATGTGAACTCCCCTGCCTTGCTGAAGCAGACCATCAAGGCGGTCTATGCAAAAGGTTCGGCGCTCGAATACGAGGTCGTGGAAGCGAGCACCCTGCATCGATTGCTGCGCTATGCCGCCGAAGGTCTGTTCGACCGGGACCGCGACAATGTCTGGCTGTTGCACGGAGGCGGCTTCGGCGCCACGCCAGCCATCGCCCGCAATGTGCTGTTCGCGATCGACGAGGGCCAGCGACTGTTCCCCAAGGCCATCTGGGGCGTCACCGCGACCGGCAGGGACATGTTCAGGATCGTTACCCTCGGGCTCTCGCTCGACTGCGACCTGGTACGCGTGGGGTTCGAAGACGGCATCCATCTGCCAGATGGCAGTGTCGCGCGCGAC
>JBDSGY010000268.1:0-5971 GCA_039918755.1 Steroidobacteraceae bacterium | reverse complement strand
GAGCTGGAAGTGCACCCAGACCGACGCGATGTAACCCAGCGCCACCGCCCAGATCCATTTCAGGTGCGCCATGAAGGTGTAGACACCGCGTGCCTGACCCATCAGCGCCACACCCGCCGCAGAGCCGATCGACAGAAGCGAGCCGCCCACGCCCGCGGTCAACGTGACCAGCAGCCACTGCCCGTGTGACATCTCCGGGTTCATCGATAGCACGGCGAACATGATCGGGATGTTGTCGATCACTGCTGAGGCAAGCCCCACCGCCACGTTCGTGACCGACGGCCCCAGCGATGCATAGGAATGCTGGGAAAGAAGGCTGAGATAGCCCAGCGCCCCCAGGCCACCCACGCAAAGCACCACGCCATAAAAGAACAGCAGCGTGTCCCATTCCACGCGCTTGGTGCTGATGAACACATCGAATGTGCGCACCGCGGGTTTGAACCCCGGCGGCACCGCGGCCGGCGCCGTGCCGGTTCCCGCCCTGAGTTCCTGCCGGCGGATGAAATGACCATAGACCATCAGCATTCCAAGGCCGGTCATCATGCCAAGGAAGGATGGCAGATGCAGGTACTGGTGCATCACCACCGTTGAGGAAATGGTGATGCCGAACAGCAGGATTACCACGAAGCCGCCGCGCTTCATCTGCGCCGGCGCGGCCTCAGCCTGTGGCCGCGTCGACGGCACCGCGAAATGCATGCAGAGCGCAGGCACCACCCAGTTGACCAGCGCCGGCAGGAACAGGTCGAAGAACTCGGTGAAGGTCACCACTCCCTTCTGCCACACCATCAAGGTCGTGATGTCGCCGAAGGGGCTGAACGCGCCGCCCGCATTCGCCGCCACCACGATGTTGACGCATGCGGGCACGAGGAATCGCGGGCTTTCACGCCCGACGCTGAGCGCCACGGCCCCCATCACCAGCGCGGTGGTCAGGTTGTCCAGCACGGGCGAGAGGAAGAACGCCAGCAGCCCCGTGAGCCAGAAGATGCTGCGCAGCGAAAAACCCCTGGCGATCATCCACGAGCGCAGGGTGGCGAAGACATTGCGCTCTTCCAGCACGTTCACATAGGTCATCGCGGCCAGCAGGAACAGCAGCAGGCCCGCGTATTCGAGCAGGTTGTGCTCCAGCGCCTGCTCAACCCCGGCGCCACCCTGCCGACGCGCGGCGATCGCCACCAGGATCCAGATCAAGCCGGCAGCGATCACCACCGGCTTGGATTTGCGGACGTGCGTGAACTCCTCGGCGATCACGACGACGTAGGCGACCACGAAGATCAGCAGTGCCAGCACTGCCTCGGCCGTGCCGATCATTCGCTGGCCGCCTCCGCCGCGATGCGCGCGTCCGCTGCTGCTTTCTGTGCGGCCTCAATGTCGGCCTGCACCTTTTCGATCTGCTGCTGCCCGGCTTTCGCCTGCTCGGCCGATGCCGCGCCGTTGGCCGCCGCACCCGCGCCGACTTCCGCCAGTCCGCAACCAGCCAGCAGCGGCGCAATCAAGATAATCGGGATGATCCGGATGGACATGTTTGACTTCCTCGCAGCCCAAACCGCGGCAATGCTAGCACGGGCCTGCACTAGAGCCCTGCGCTCAGCCGCGCGGCTTCCTCGGCCGGCACGTGCAGGCACACCAGCGTCTGCCGCAGCATCGAGCGCGCCAGCTCGCGCTCGCCCATCACGACATGGTCGGCGCCGTCAGCGCCAAGCGCCGTGCGATCCGCCTCGGTGTGCGTGCGCACGATGATCACGATCGTCGGATTGATGGCGCGCGCCTTCTGCACGGCATTGCGCGTCTGGAACGATTCCGCAGTGGCCACCAGCAGTACGCGAGCAGTGGCAATGCCCGCAGCGTCGAGAACGCCGGCGTCCTGGCCCGTGGCATGCAACTTGCTTCGCATGACTGTCCGACAGGGAAACCGATGCCAACAACAATTGCGGCAGAACCGTGCGAATTCACGATGACTCCTGCGCGCTGAGCGCTGGTTCGCCGGTCACGTGTCGATTATGCAGGCCTTCAGCTGATCCTCCGCGGGCGCTCGACCCCTACGGCGTGGGTGCTCTCCACGCGCGCTCGAAGGGCAGACGCCACGCATGTGGCGCAACCAGCTGGTGGATCGCATTCGGACCCCAGGTGCCCGGCGCATAGGAGCGGACCGGCGGCGGGAAATCCAGCAGAGGCTGCGACACTTCCCACAGCCGCTCGATGCCTTCGGCCGTGGTGAACAGCGTGTGGTCTCCGCGCATGGCGTCGAGAATCAGTCGTTCGTAGGCTTCGAGCACGTCGCCGATCATGCCGGTGTCGTTCATTGCGAACTGCAGGCTGAGCTTGTCGAGCTTCATCCCCGGCCCCGGCCGCTTGCCGTAGAACGACAACGACATCTTCGATGCATCGGCCAGATCGAAGGTCAGATGATCGGGACCATGTGATCCCACGCCGGAATCGGCCGGAAACATGCTCTTTGGTGGTTCGCGAAACGCGATGGAGATGATGCGCTGGCCCTCAGCCATGCGCTTGCCGGTGCGCAGGTAGAACGGCACGCCTGCCCAGCGCCAGTTGTCGATGGAACAGCGCAATGCGATGAAGGTCTCTGTATCGGACTCGGGACTGACGCCGTCCTCTGTGCGATAGCCGGTGTATTGGCCGCGCACCACATCGGAGGGCTGTATGGGAAGAATGCTGCGAAAGACCTTGTTCTTTTCTTCGCTGATCGGTTTGGGCGCCAGATGCGTAGGCGCTTCCATCGCCATGAAGCCGAGGATCTGGAACAGATGCGTCACCACCATGTCGCGGTAGGCACCGGTCTGTTCGTAGAACCCGGCGCGCTTGCCGAGAGCCAGTGTCTCCGGCACATCGATCTGCACGTGATCGATGAAATTACGGTTCCAGATGGGTTCGAACAGGCCATTGGCAAAGCGGAAGGCCAGGATGTTCTGCGCCGGCTCCTTGCCCAGAAAGTGGTCTATGCGGAAAATCTGCTCTTCGTTGAAGACCTCGTGCAGCTTCGAATTCAGCGATACGGCGCTGGCGAGGTCGGTGCCGAACGGCTTTTCCATGATGATCCGGGAATTCACCACCAGGCCCGCCTCGCCCAGCATCCGCACGGCCGAGAGCGCTGCATTTGGCGGCACACTGAGGTAATGCAGGCGCCGGCATTCCGTGCCGATCGCAAGTTCTGCCCGGTCTACCGCCGCCTTCAGCGCCGCAGGTCCGGCCGAGAGCGGTACATAGTCAAGGATTCCAGCGAAACTGTTCCAGTCGGCATCGCTGACCTTGCGGGCGCCGAACTCGTTGAGGGCACCCCGCGCAGCGGCGCGGAAGCCCTCGGCATCCATTTCATCCAGCGATACGCCAATGACGCGGCAGCCCGGGATGAATCCCGCGCTGATCAGATGGAACAGGCCAGGCAACAGTTTCCGGTGGGCCAGGTCGCCCGTAGCGCCAAAAAGCACCACCACCTGGGGAAAGCGGGGACCGACGCCGGCAGTAGGCTTGGCCATGAATCTCGATCCTTGCAGCAGCTGAACAGTTTCCAGCCCGCACTATCATGCAAGTTTGGAGCCATCGACGGGAAGCGCAAAGTGGCCTAGCACACAGACTTGGCGACGCCGCCACGGCACCCTCCTGAACGTGCCCAACCACCCACTGCCCCGCGCCGCCGGCCCATGCGTGCACCAAGGCTAAAACGCCTCCACCTGACATCGCTGGCCAGCGATCTGCTGCCACTGTTCGATTTCCTGTGCGTGCTGCTTGCCGCCCAGCTCAGCACCTTGCTATATACGGCCTCGCTGCCTGCATCCGGGGGTGATGCGCTCCTTGGCAACGATCTTGGCGAGGTCGTGCTGGTCGTCGCGGTGCTGGCCATCTTCCTGCTTTACGACCGGCGCTTCGGATCCAACCTCGGATCGGAGCATCGAATGCTGCTGATGCGGGGCTTTGCTCTGCGCGTTGCCCTGTTGACCGGAATCGTAGTTGCAGTTGGGACCGTCACGTATGCACTGAGCAGCTTTCCGGGATACTGGCTCGCCCTCTGGTTCGGAAGCAGCCTGCTGCTCACTTCACTGTGCCGCGTGATTGCGGCGCGCTCCGTGTGGCGCCTGCAGCACATGACCACGGCAAAGGAAGTGATTGCTGTCGTCGGCACAGGGCTCGAAGCCTACCGGCTGGTGCTGGCGCTGCAGCAGTTACCGCCAGGCATCGTAGACCTCCTTGGCATCTTCGATGATGAGGAGCCGTCGGACCGCCACTACAGCATCAAGGCAACTGGGACACTCGACCAATTGATCGAGTTGGGTCAGTTCGGCAGGATTGATTGGATTGTGCTGGCCTTGCCGCCCGTTGCCGACAAGCAGGTGTTGTCGATCGTGCAGAAGCTGAAGGTGCTTTCAGTGCCGATGGGACTCTGCCCGACGCATATCGGCCCCGGTGCACCCTATCGCACTGTCGACAGCGATGGCGATCAATTGCTGGTCAGCGCCGCAGCAGATGGCGCGATGCAGCGCTGGGAGGCGTTAATCAAAGGGGGACACTGGCTGGGGAGCGATACCCAGCAGGGGGCAGCAGACGGTCGTACTCCTTCTTCACCACCGCATAGCACTCACAAGCTCGCGCCTCGAGGCCAGATCGGTCAAGCACCGTGATGCGGCCGCGGCTGTACCGGATCAGGTGCAGCGCCTGCAGCTTGCGCGCGGCCTCGGTGACACCCTCGCGACGCACCCCCAGCATGTTGGCGATCAGTTCCTGGGTCATGGTGAGCTCATTGTTCGGCAGCCGATCCAGGCTCAACAGCAGCCAGCGGCTGAGCTGCTGATCCACCGAGTGGTGGCGATTGCACACTGCAGTCTGTGACATCTGCGTGATCAGCGCCTGGGTGTAGCGCAGCAGTTGCTGCTGGAGCTTGCCGTGGACTTCGAATTCCCGGCTCAGCGCCTGTGCGGATAGCTGGTACGCGAAGCCGGCGCTTTGTACCACCGCCCTGCTGGGCGTCGTGCCACCACCCATGAACAGGGCAATGCCCACCATTCCCTCATCACCAACCACCGCGATCTCCGCCGAAGCGCCATCTTCCATCACGTAGAGCATCGATATGATGCACCCTGGAATCGGGAAGTAGACATGCTGCAGTTCCACGCCCGGTTCGTAGATCACCTTGCCCAAGGGCATGGCGACCAATTCCAGATCCCGCTGGAGGCGTTCGGATACGTCGGAGGGCAGGGCCGCAATCAGTCGGTTACGGGTTGGAGCAACGGCGGCGGCTTTCGGTTGCGTTGCGAGCGTCACAGTATGCACATCATTGCGGCAAGAGTACCTGCCCGGCGAAAACGATCTGTTCGCTAACGAACAATGACTATGGCGGAGGCATGTGCCGCATAGGAATAAGGGAACGCACGCCCCCGACATCCTCTACATTGGAGCGCTCTGCTCGGGAGACGACTATCAACTTTCCAGAAAAGTACCGCGCGCGCCTGCTCAGCAGGCCTGGGGGCTAGCCCTGTGCAGCCGAGCATACTGGCGGTCAACGGCGGTTCGTCCTCGATACGGCTTGCTCTTTACGAATCGGCTTCGCAGCGATTGCTGCTCTCCGGACTGATTGCATGCGATGGAACGAGCCCTGCCAGTATCGGGGTGGCGGCGGAACAGCTGATCAGCTGGCTCGAATCCAAGCGCACGGGGTCCACGATCGTGGCGGCGGGCCACCGGATCGTGCAGGGCATGACACACACGGCACCGGCGCGGATTACGCCGCAGTTGCTGGACGGTCTGCGCCGCGTGGCGCCGTTCGACGCCGAACACATGCCCCTGGAACTTGCCTTGATCGATTCGATCCAGCGCCACTATCCGCAGCTGCCACAGTTTGCGTGCTTCGATACGGCATTTCATCGCGACCTGCCCCAGGTGGCCAGATTGTTGCCGATCCCGCGACGTTATGCCGCGCAGGGAGTCCGCCGATATGGCTTCCACGGACTCTCCTATTCGTACT
>JBDSGY010000267.1:0-5673 GCA_039918755.1 Steroidobacteraceae bacterium | reverse complement strand
CCGTCTTGCACCAGCACGCAGCCCACGCGTGGATTCGGATCGGTGGTGTACTGGCCGCGACGCGCCAGCTCGAAGGCCCGTGCCATCCAGCGATGGTCCGCTTCGGTCCATGCAACGTCGGTTGCGCTCATGGCTTCTTGCCTGCCGGGTCGGGCGCGCCACCCGGCAGCAATGACAGCTGATCGCGGTGCGCCGGCCGTCTCCGGCGGTTATGCATCTGGTCGATCTCCAGCCGGAACGCGTCCACGTCCTGGAAGCTGCGATAGACGGACGCGAAGCGCACATACGCGACTTCATCCAGATGATGCAGCTCTTCCATCACCAGCTCGCCGATCACGCGCGATAGCACTTCGCGCTCCCCCATGCTGCGCAGCTTGTGACAGATGCGCGAAACTGCGCCGTCGATGGCCTCGCCACTGACCGGGCGTTTTTCCAGTGCCTTCACCATGCCACTGCGCAGCTTCGCTTCGTCGAAAGGCATGCGGCTCTGGTCGGATTTGACCACCAGCGGCATCACCAGTTCGGCCGTCTCGAAGGTGGTGAAGCGCTCGCCACACGAGAGACACTCGCGCCGACGGCGGATCTGCGCACCGGCACCTGCCAGGCGCGAGTCCGTTACCTTGGTTTCTTCATGCCCGCAGAATGGACAATGCATGCCGGGTCACGCGCGCCGCGGAGGCGCGCCTCACTTGCCGTAGACCGGAAACTTGCGGCACAGCACCGCCACTTCGCCGCGCACCCGGTCCACCACATCGACAGCGCCGTTGGCGTCGACGATGTCGGCAATCCAGCCTGCGACCTGCGTCATCTCCGCTTCCTTGAAGCCCCGCGTCGTCGAGGCCGGCGAGCCGATGCGCAGCCCGCTGGTCACCATCGGCGGCCGCGGATCGTTGGGCACCGCGTTCTTGTTCACGGTGATGTGCGCGTGGCCGAGCGCCGCGTCCGCATCCTTGCCAGTCATGCTCTTGTCAGAGAGGTCGAGCAGGAACAGGTGATTGTCGGTGCCGCCGGATACCACCTTGTAGCCCCGCCGCTGGAACGTGCCGGCCATGGCGCGCGCATTGGCGAGCACCTGCTGCTGGTATTCCTTGAATTCAGGCTGCAGCGCCTCCTGGAATGCCACGGCCTTGGCGGCAATGACATGCATCAGCGGGCCACCCTGCGTGCCGGGGAACACCAGTGAATTGAGGCGCTTGGTGATTTCATCGTTGGCGCGCGCCAGGATGATGCCGCCACGCGGGCCACGCAACGTCTTGTGCGTGGTGCTGGTGACGACATCCGCATACGGCAGCGGATTGGGCGACAGGCCCGTCGCGACCAGCCCGGCCACATGCGCCATGTCGACCACCAGATACGCCCCGACCGCATCGGCGACCCGGCGGAAGCGGGCGAAATCCAGATGCCGCGAATAGGCAGAAAAACCCGCCACGATCATCTTCGGCTTCTCGGCCAGCGCCACCTGCTCCATCTGGTCGTAGTCGATGCGGCCGTCCTCGGCGCGCAGACCATAGTGAACGGCGCGAAACAGCTTGCCGGAGAAGTTGACCTTCGACCCGTGAGTGAGATGGCCGCCATGATCAAGACTCATGCCCAGCATGGTGTCGCCAGGGTTGATCAACGCCATGAACGCGGCGGCGTTGGCCTGGCTGCCCGAGTGCGGTTGCACATTGGCGTAGTCGGCGCCGAACAGCCGCTTGACGCGCTCGATGGCCAGCTGCTCGACCACATCCACGTATTCGCAGCCGCCGTAATAGCGCTTGCCCGGATAGCCTTCTGCGTACTTGTTGGTCAGCACCGAGCCCTGTGCTTCGAGCACGCGCGGGCTGGCGTAATTCTCGGACGCGATGAGCTCGATATGCTCTTCCTGCCGGACCTGCTCCCCGCCAATGGCACGCGCCAGATCAGGATCAAAACGCTCGATCGTCATCGACTCGGAATACATGAACTTGTGCGCCTCGAGAAAGGGGCGTCAATGGTACCCGAAACGCTCCCGGGGCTGGCTGCAACCCTGGCTCACGGTTGCAGCAGCGCCTCGACCACCGCGTTCCAGCCGCCGGCGATGTTGGCCCGGTTGTAGCCACCGCCACCCAGGGCAAGCAGGCGACCATGGCCGAGCCGATCCGCCAGACCTGCCAGTTCTGCGGCGGCCATCGCATGGCTCGCGGCGCTGAGCTGCAGGTGGGTGATCGGGTCGCCACCAAGGCTGTCGGCACCGCACTGTAAAATGATGAACTGCGGTTCGAAGCGGGCGACATGCGCCATGACTTCCCGCCACCGCTCGGCGAATACCGCATCGTCTGCACCAGGCGGCAGGGGAATGTTGAGCTTGGTGCCCGCAGCCGATGCCAGGCCGGTTTCATCTGCGCGGCCGGTGCCCGGATAAAGGAACTGGCCGTCCTCGTGCAGATCGGCAAAAACGACCTGAGGATTGTTCTCGAATGCATAGAACACGCCATCGCCATGGTGCGCGTCGATATCCACATAAGCCACGCGCGCCATGCCACCGCGCAGCAACTGCTCGATCAACACGCCGCAGTCATTGAAGATGCAGAAGCCCGCGGCGGCATCGCGCGCTGCGTGATGCAGGCCGGCGATGGGCACGAAAGCGCGGCGGGCGGTGCCCGACATCAGCGCAGCTGCGGCGGCAAGCGTGGCGCCCACCACCCGCGCTGCGGCCTCAAAGCAGTCGCGGAACGCCGGGGTATCCCCCGCATCCAGACTGCCCTGCCCGTCCGCCGAACGCGCACGCACGAAATCCACGTAGCGCCGGGTGTGGAACAGCAGCAGCTCATCGTCGGTAGCCACGCGGGAAGTTTCGGCGAGGCAACGTGGGGCAAGGCCGCGCGCGCGGAATTCGCCCAGGAACGCGGCCAGACGATCGGGTCCGAAGGGATGGCCGTTGGGAAACCCGTAGCGACCCAGCGCTTCGTCGGCGATCACCAGCACAGGCTGTGGGGTGGCTGTAGCGCCGACCGTGCCCGCAGCTGTGGAGGTTTCGTTCAAGCTGCATCGAGACTATCACGCGAGTCGCGCGATTCGCGGATAATTGCGGCATGGCCCAATACATCTACACCATGAATCGTGTCTCGAAGGTCGTCCCGCCCAAGCGGGTCATCCTGCGCGACATCAGTCTTTCCTTCTTCCCTGGCGCCAAGATCGGCGTGCTCGGCCTCAATGGCTCCGGCAAATCAACGTTGCTGAAGATAATGGCCGGCATCGATACCAACATCGATGGCGAGGCGCGCGCGCAGAACGGCATCCGCATCGGCTACCTGCAGCAGGAGCCACAGCTGGACGACAGGCACACCGTTCGGCAGGCGGTCATGCAGGGAGTGGGCGACGCATTCAAGAAGCTCGTGCGCTTCAACGAGATCAGCGAGAAATTCGCCGAGCCCATGTCTGATGACGAAATGAACGCGCTGCTCGAAGAACAGGCGAAGCTGCAGGATGCCATCGACGCTGCCGGCGGGTGGGAACTGGAACGCAAGCTGGACATCGCCGCCGACGCGCTGCGGCTGCCCGAATGGGATGCCATCATCGGCAAGCTGTCCGGTGGCGAAAAACGGCGCGTGGCGCTCTGCCAGCTGCTGTTGTCCGCGCCAGACATGCTGCTGCTAGACGAACCGACCAACCATCTAGACGCGGAATCAGTGGCCTGGCTGGAGCGCTATCTCGAGGAGTACCCGAGCACCGTCATTGCGGTGACCCATGACCGCTACTTCCTCGACAACGTGGCGGAGTGGATCCTGGAACTGGACCGCGGCCATGGCATCCCCTGGCAGGGAAACTACTCGTCGTGGCTGGAACAGAAGGACCAGCGTCTCGCACAGGAAGAGCGCTCGCAGGAAGGCCTGCGCAAGATGCTCGAGCGCGAACTGGAATGGGTGCGTTCCAACCCCAAGGCGCGCCAGTCCAAAAGCAAGGCGCGCATGCAGCGCTTTGAAGAACTGTCGTCGCAGGAATTCCAGAAGCGCAACGAGACCAACGAGATCTACATTCCACCTGGCGAACGGCTGGGCGACGTCGTCATTGAAGTGAAGAATCTGTCGAAGGGTTTCGGCGACCGGCTGCTGATCGACAATTTTTCCTTCAGCCTGCCGCGCGGCGGCATCGTCGGCATCATCGGTCCCAATGGCGCCGGCAAGACCACGCTGTTCCGCATGCTCACCGGCCAGGAAACCCCGGACAGCGGCGAGATCCGCATTGGCCCATCCGTGAAGCTGGCCTATGTCGATCAGTCACGCCAGCAGCTGAACGACAAGCACAGTGTCTGGCAGGAAATCTCCGGCGGACAGGACATCATCAAGGTCGGCAATTACGAGACGCCATCGCGTGGCTACGTGGGCCGCTTCAATTTCAAGGGCACGCAGCAGCAGCAGCTCATCGGCGAACTCTCGGGCGGCGAGCGCAACCGCGTGCACCTGGCCAAGGTGCTCAAGACCGGCGGCAACCTGCTGCTGCTCGACGAGCCCACCAACGACCTGGATATCGAAACGCTACGCGCGTTGGAAGAGGCGCTTGTGGCTTTCCCCGGCTGCGCGGTGGTGATCTCGCATGATCGCTGGTTCCTCGATCGCATCGCCTCGCACATCCTGGCCTTCGAAGGCGAGTCGCAAGTGGTGTTCTTTGAGGGCAACTACCAGGAATACGCGGCCGACTATGAGCGCCGCCATGGGACCGACGCCAGCCAGCCACATCGCATCAAGTACAAGAAGCTGACCAGATGAGTGGCACCGCGCGGCCGCCCGGCGTCGCCGGCGCCTGGGCACCGCTGCGGCATCGCGAATTCGCGCTGCTGTGGACTGCCGGGCTGATTTCCAACATCGGCGGCTGGATGCATGACATGGCCGCCGGCTGGTACATGACCACGCTGGATTCCACGCCTTACATGGTGGCGCTGGTGCAGGTGGCCAACACCCTGCCCGTCTGCCTGCTGGCACTGCCGGCCGGCACACTGGCCGACCGGATGAACCGTCGGCAGCTGCTGCTCGTGGTGCAGTGGTGCATGCTGCTGCTTGCGGCCCTGCTCGGAACACTGATCCTGCTCGGCCATGCCGGCGTCATGACGCTGATCCTCATCACCCTTGGCATGGGTGCCTGCATGGCAGTGCTGTCGCCCACCTGGCAGTCGATCATGCCGGGCCTTGTGCCACGGGAAGACCTGCAGCAGGCCGTGGCGCTGCATGCCGTCGGCATGAACATCAGCCGGGCCATCGGCCCCGCGATTGCAGGCGTCGTCATTGCGCTGTGCGGCATTGCGTGGCCGTTCCTGCTCAATGCGCTGAGTTTCCTCGCAGTCATCCTGGCGTTGTGGTGGTGGCGTCCGCAGCCCGGCACGCCACGCACCACTGCGCCCGAATCCTTCCGGACCGCATTGCGTGCCGGCCTTGCGCAGGCCGCTGCCAACAAGGCGCTGCGGCACACGCTGTGGCGATCGGTGCTGTTCTTCATCTTCGGCAGCTGCTACTGGGCACTGCTGCCGCTGGTGGCCCATGAGCAGCTGCAGGGCGGACCGAAGCTGTTCGGCGTGCTGGTCGGCTGCATCGGCGCCGGCGCGGTGGCGGGTGCGATCTGGCTGCCGCGACTGCGCGCGCGCTGGGGCCTCGACCGGCTGCTCGATTTAGGCACGCTGGCCACCGCCGCAGCGATGGCCGGCTATGCACTGCTGCGCGT
>JBDSGY010000266.1:0-12761 GCA_039918755.1 Steroidobacteraceae bacterium | reverse complement strand
TTTCATCTTCGGCCTTGCCCTGCTGCTGGGCCGACATCTGCGGTTCGGTCTCGTACTGGTTCTTCTCCAGATCGAGCTCGAGCTCGGTCATCTCGGCAACATCGCGGCCGGCCTGCGCGCCGCCACCCCCACCGCCGCCAGGACTCTGCATCGCCACTTGGATGTCGCGGAACGCCGATTCCGCGCGCAGCAGATGCTGCAAGGCCTGCTGCTCGTTCTGGATTGCAGCCTTCAGTTCCTGGTCATTCAGATTTTTTGCCGCCGGCACCATCGCCTTGCCGGCCTCTTCCAGGCTCTTGACGAAATTGTTCACGTTCTCGTCCTGGCCCGTGAGCGCGCGCGCCTTGGCGCGCTCGACCAGCGTGCGTGCCTGGTCGGCCAGCGTCTGCTGCACTTCAGCCAGCATGCGGGCGTTGTCGGCCACGCGCTCCGCTTCGCGATCGCCCGCATTCTCGCGCGTGCGCTGCAGGTTCCACGTGGCCATCAGCACTTCTTTCTGGCGCTTGGAGATCTCGCCTTCTTCATCACCGCCGCCGCCGCCACCGCCGCCACCATTGGCCTGCGACTGCGTGAAGCGCCGCTCGAAAGGCTGGACCTGGATGAGGAACAGGTCCGTCTGGGCGCTGCTGGCATGATCCTTCGCCAGCGCGTAGTAGCTGACCAGATCGCCGGGCACCAGCAGCGGCGATTCACCGCGCGGACCCTGCTGCTGCATTTCCTCCAGACGCAGCAGCGCTGCGGCCTGGATGTCGGGACTGCCGGCCGCCAGCTTTTCGCTGCGCCACTCGCCACCATTCACCGAGTAATGCAGCTCCAGCGCTTCCAGCCGGAAATCATCGCGCGCACGCACGTTGACCGGCACTTCCTCGATGTTGGTGGCCTGGTAGTCGCGGCCTGGCTTCGAGATCTCCACCGTCGGCTTTTCGTCGGCGACCACCTCGATGAGATAGTCCTGGGTCAGCGGCACGATCTCGTCGCCGAAGCGCGTGGCAATGCGATAGTGGCCCGGAGTCTTCACGGCGATATTGCCGCGACTGGTGGCACCGGACTGCGACAGCCCCGCTTCACTGCCGTTGATCACCAGCAACGGACCCTGCAGAGGCTTGTCCGTCACCACTTCGACGCCGACGCGCGTGCCATCGACCGCGCGGATGTCGCCGCCGGATTCCTCGGTGCGACGCGGCAAGCCTGTCCATGACGGATATTCGTAGGTCAGGCGCAGGCTCTGGATCTGCGGCAGATCGACCACGGCGATGCGATGCTCACTGCTGCGCAGCGCGCCTGCCGTGACGTAGTACTTCGCGGCGTCGCGCACAGCGAACAGCGTGAACGCATAGCCGCCCTTGCCATCGGCCTGCATCGGCGCGACTTCCCATTCACCGCCCCCATCGAATTTCACATGCACGGTGACATCGCTGCCGCGATTGGCCACCAGCGCACCGATGTCCAGATCCTGGTTGCGGCGCACGGTGGTGTCACCCGGACGAACGGCGATGCCACCCGCGGCAGCGGCGATGGTGGTGGCGGGCGGCAGGCGACCGAGCCACAGATGCTGCGCGGCTTCACCGAACAGGCCGCCGAGCTGCAGCGTGCCCACCAGCGCGGCGACGCACAGTCCGGCCGCGAGCGCCGGCACCCACAGCCGGCGCGCGGGAATGACCTGCGCCACCGGTTCCTGCTCGGCCACGCGCTGGGCATCTTCGGCCAGCAGATCGAGCAGCACCGAGGCCTTGCCCGGCTGCTTCGCGGATTCCTGCAGATAGGTGGCGATGCGCCCGCCCTGCGCGGGCAGAGCGCTCTCCAGCTGGCGTGCCCCGTCTTCCCGCCGCAACGCGCGCATGCGCAGCACCAGCCACACGACCACCGCCGCCACGGCGGAGACCAGCAGCAGGCGTGCGGCAAGGACTGCGGAATCGGCAAAACCAAAGCGGCCGAGCGCGAGCGCGGTGAGCAGCGTGAGGATCAGCAGCGCTCCTGCGAGCAATGCCAGTCCTTGTGTGGCCAAGATCCACTGCAGACGGCGGCGCGCCTGGGCGAGATAGCTATCGAGCTGAATGCGGGCGTTCATGCGCTGCGTTCCCTCCGCACATTCAGATGGTAGTTGGCGACCAAAGGTTCCAGCAATGCGAGCGCGGCTGCACCGAGCAGCAGCCAGAACCATATCGGAAACAGGCGCTCGCCGGCCTTGGCCGTCGCTACAGCGGCCTGCGGGGTGGGCTGCAGATCCTGCAGCGCCATCCAGCGGGTGCGGCCGGCGTCATCCCAGCGCGCAAGCTGTGATTCACGCGGGTCGACATTCACGGCGATGAAATCACTGCGGCCACTGCCGCGCAGCTCGTAGAAGCCCGGCAGGTCGGGCAGCCACTTTGCGCCGCCGGCCAGGCCGCCCAGCATCGCCGCCCGCTTGCCGGCGGGATCGAACACCTGGCCGCCGCCCGTGCGCAGCAGTTCGGCGTCCAAAGCCGTGCCCACCATCGCGACCGCAGCGTCGGTGCGGGTGTTGGCGAGGTACGCCGTGGCTTCCGCGACGAACCGCACGAACAATGGATGGATGGCGAGATCATTCCACTGACGGTCGAGCGGTGAGGTGAACAACAGGAGCTTGCCGTGTCCGACAGGCTGCTCGAGCATCAGCGGCGTGCCGTTCTCGAAGCGCATCAGCACCTTCGCATCGTCCGGCGCTTCCACCGCCACGTGCTTGAAGAAGCGGATGCGGCGCCAGGCACCAGGCTCGCGCAGCACCGCATGACTCTGCTCCAGGTCGGCCACGCGTGCAGGTTCGTTGCCGGCGGCGCGGGCGCGGCCGCCAGCGAGCTTTGCGTTGCTCACGGGAACGCGCGACAGCTGTGCCGCGCGTGCGCCCAGCGTCAGCAGCGCAGCGCCACCGGCGTCCACATACTTCGTCAAGGCATCGCTGGCCGGCTTGTTGAGCAGGCCCGCATCGGACACAACCACGGCGGCGAAGTCGCT
Source organism: Steroidobacteraceae bacterium (assembly GCA_039918755.1). Classification (GTDB taxonomy): domain Bacteria; phylum Pseudomonadota; class Gammaproteobacteria; order Steroidobacterales; family Steroidobacteraceae; genus ZC4RG30. The sequence continues at coordinate 9,791 of JBDSGY010000266.1, read as the reverse complement.
GAGCTGCCGCGAGACCAGTGCCGAAGGCACCGCGGACTCGGCCGTGAAGCGCGGACTCGCCAGCGACTGCAGCGCGGCCAGCAGATAGCGCGCATCGTCGCCATCGGGCGCTGCGGCGATGACCAGCACCTTGGGTTCCACGCGCCGGAGCAGCGCGTAGTGCGCATCGTCCTGCGGCAGTTCGTCGGCGGGGGACAGCTTGGCGGCGAGGCGATGTTCGCCCACGCCCAATGTCCCGATCTCGAAGCGCTCGATCAGCGGCAGCGTCGCATCACGACGCAGCGCGCGACGCATGCGCTCCACGCCATTCACTTCCAGCACCAGTTCGCGGCAATTCAAAGCTGACGCGTCTCCTTCCACGCGTGCCAATACGACTCCTGGCTCGCGCTCGGCTTCCCGCACATCGGCCACCAGCAGGTTGCTGCTCTTCTCCTCACCGACATTCACCAGATCGATGTGTATGCCGGGTGGCGGCCGCAGATCGGCAAAGCGCAGCGGACTCGCTGACTGCTGCATGTCGGTGACCAGGTGCACGACGATCTGCTCGCCCGGACCTGCGCCCCAGCTGCCCGACCCGGCCATCAGCGCGCCGTAATCCAGGCGTGAGTTGCCCGCCTTCAAGGTGGCGAGCTGCGCGCGCAGCCGGCCCACTTCCGCTGCAAACACCGGCTGTTGCAGCACCGTCATGCGGTGATCGGCAGCTACCAGCATTGCGCGATCCGCGCCCTTGACGCTGCTGATCAGGGTCGTGGCCTGTTCGACTGCGCGGTCCCAGGTGCCGCCCTGGTTCATCGACATCGACGTGTCCACGACGATGACATGCAGCGTCGCGCCGGTGGCGCCTGGCTTCACCAGGCTGCGCCACAGCGGGCCCGCAAAGGCCAGCACCAGCAATATCAGCAGCAGCACGCGCAGTGCCAGCAGCAGCCAGTACCGCAGTTCATGCCGGCGGCTGCGCCGGATGAGGCTGGCTTCCAGGAACATCAACGAGGCAAAGGGCCGCTTCTGATCGGTCTGCCGGGCAAAGCGGTGCAGCCAGATCGGCAGACCGATGCCAACCAGACCCAGCAGGAACCATGGAGCCAGCCACATGCGCTTAAGCCCTTTGCCGGAACATCATGTAACGACGCAGCGCCTTGTCGAGCGGCTCGTCGGTGACCAGCAGCGCGTGATCGGCGCCCACGCCCGCAGCCACTTTTTTCATGCGCTCCAGATGCTCCGCAACGCGCGTGCGATAGGTGGTGCGCAGGTAATCCGGCGACACCTCCAGCTGCTGGCCCGATTCAACGTCCTCTAGCAGCACGGACTCGTCCCAGTCTGGCGAGAGCTCGGCGCGATCGAGTATCTGGAAGATCATGATGTCGTGGCCGCGCCATGCCAGCGGCTGCACGGCGCGCGTCAGTGCTTCCGGATCGCAGTACAGGTCGGAGATGACCGCGACCAGGCCGCGGCGCTGGCAATGCTCGCGCACCTGCCGGAAGGATTCGGAGAGATCGGTCTGGCTGCCCGCCTCCAGCGCATCGAGTGAATGCAGGATGGCCTGCAGACTGCCGGTGCGGCTCGATGCGGGACGGTAGCTGCGGATCTTCGAATCGAAGGCAATCAGGCCGGTGGGATCATGCTGCTGCAGGGCCATGTAGCTCAGCGCTGCGGCCAGGAACTTGGCGTACTTCAGTTTCGAGATCGCACCCGACGCGTAGCCCATGGATGCGCTGACATCCAGCACGATCATCAGCCGCGTGTTGGTCTCGCCCAGGTAGCGCTTGATGTAGGTGCGGTCCGTGCGCGCGAACACGTTCCAGTCTACGAAGCGCGGATCATCGCCCTCCGAATACGCCTTGTATTCAGCGAATTCCTGGCTGAAACCGAATCGCGGGCTGCGATGCATGCCCTGGAAGAAACCCTCCACCGCCGAGCGCGCCACCAACTCCAGTGTCGACAGACTGGCGAGGACTTCGGGACGCAGCAGCGACGCGGCGGAGGAGGCGCTCATCCGGTCAGCACCGAGTCGACCACCTGGGACAGCAGCACGTCGGTGGTGATGCCATCGGATTCGGCCTGATAGTTCGTGAGCACGCGATGCCGCAGCACTGGCAGGGCCAGCGCGCGCAGATCATCGACCGTCACGTGATAGCGGCCGGCCGACAGCGCGCGGGCCTTTGCCGCCAGCGCCAGGAACTGCGTGGCACGGATGCTGGCGCCGTAGCGGGCGTACTTCTTCACACTGTCACCGGCGCTGGAATCGCTGGGCCGCGTTGCGCGCACCAGGGCGACGGCCTTGCGGGCCACTTCGTCATCCATCGGCACCTGCCGCACCAGCCACTGGAACCTGATGATCTCTGCGGCCGTGGTGCAGGCATTGATCGCCGGCGGTTCCACGCGCGAGGTGTTCTCCGACACCACCCGCAATTCATCCGCGGCGTTGAGATAGTCGAGCACCACATTGAACAGGAAGCGATCCAGCTGCGCCTCGGGCAGCGGATACGTGCCTTCGAGCTCGATCGGGTTCTGCGTGGCCAGCACGAAAAACGGCGGCTCGATGCGGCGGGTGTTGCCGCGCACGGTGACACTCAGTTCCTGCATGGCTTCGAGCAATGCCGACTGGGTTTTCGGCGGCGTGCGGTTGATTTCGTCGGCCAGCAGCACATTGGTGAACAGCGGGCCGGGCACGAAGGTCCACGTGCGTTTGCCGGTGCTCACATCCTCTTCCAGGATGTCGGTGCCCGTGATGTCGGTGGGCATCAGGTCCGGCGTGAACTGGATGCGCTTGAAGGTCAGCCCCAGTGCGCTGGCCAGCGTGCGGACCAGCAATGTCTTGGCCGTGCCGGGCAGACCGGTGATGAGACAGTGGCCGCCCACCAGCAGGGTGATGAGCAGTTGTTCGACCACTTCATCCTGGCCGACGATCAGTTTGCGCACCTCGCCGCGGATGGCATCGAAGGTCGTGCCAAAGCGGTCAACCAGTTCGCGGGTATCAGTGGACGAAGCAGGTTCGGTCATGGGGTCCGGTCTCCAGTCATTTCCAGCAGCAGTTTCTGGGCGGGCCGAAAATTCGGCGCCGTATCAAGCGATTCGAGCAGATGCCGGCGCGCCTGCGCCCGGTCACCGGTGAGGCGATAGGAGCGCGCCATGCCGAAGTTGGCCGCGGCCGTATCCAGCGGCTGCAGTGCCAGCAGCACACGATACTCGCGCAGTGCGTCGGCGCCGCGATTCTGTTCCAGCAGCAGCTGCCCCAGGCGGTCATGGCCGTCCACCGCCAGCGGGTCGGCGTAATTCACGGCGGCGAGCACCTCGGTGGCCTCCGTATTGCGCTTGGCGGCCAGCAACAGCGCGCCGAGCTTGCGCAGGCCCGCGGGATCCCAGCCACCGGCCTTGCGCCAGCTCTGCAAGGCCATGATGGCGGCGGCATGATTGCCCGCGCCTTCCTCTGCCTCGGCGAGCACCTCGTAGGCACTGCCTCCACCGGTGAAATCCGGCAGCATGTCGACCGCTGCCTGCGACGCTTCGCGCGCATTCGCCCAGTTGCGTGCGTCGAGCATGGTGTGCGCGCGTCGCATCAGCTCGGTCCAGCGCTTGGGATCTGCGAGATAGGCGCGATACCGGTCGCGCATGAATTTCTGGAACTCGCGGTCGAAGTCATCGGGCGACACCTTGAACACATTGCGCACCGATGCCTCGGTGGTGGCGTCGTCATTGAACGAGCGCAGGAACTCCACCACCTTCGGAAAGCCCCAGCGCTGTTCGGCGAACAGGCAGATCAGGCCGGCCTGCTGATACGAGATCTGCACCTGGTCTTCGTACGTGGGCCGCATGAATCCATCGTCCAGCCGCGCCACGGGCAGCAGCTTGTCGGCGGCGAAGGCATCGACCACCGCCGGCGTGATCGAGACGCCCGGCGTGGGGCCGGTGGTCCATTCCTCGAGCACCGACAGCCCTTCACTCAGCCAGCGCGGCACACGGTGCTTCGTCACCGACAGCGTGAACACATGCGCCATTTCGTGCCACAGCACGCTGCCCCAATGGAAGTCGCCGCTCTTGCGACCGGCGGGGCTGTCCATTGCAAGGAGATGCCCGAAGGTGACGCCCAGCAGGCCAATGCCGGGCAGACCTGCCGTGCGCACCGCAAAGTCATCATGGTCGGGATAGATCTCGACCGTGATCGGCGCGTCGGGTTTGTAGCCGTAGCGACGCGAGAAGGTGGCGATGCTCTCGCGCGCAAGCTGCTCCACGTAGGGACCGAGCGTCGGCACTTCCTGCTTGTTGAGCTGCAGGTTCACTGCCGGGTCGGTGAGCTTGACCATCTCGAACTTCTGCAGGCTGTCGAGCAGGCGCAGCGTATTCACCGTGGCCGTGCTGAACGGGTCGCCTTCAAACGCGGCGACCAGGTGCGGCCGCGCCTCTTCGATGCGACCGAGGCGCATGAGATTCAGCGCATACTCGCGGCGCCCGGACCAGAGATCGGGCTGCACATCCACCGCGCGCTTGTACCAGACGTCGGCCTCGGTGTAGCGCCGCCGCCGGATCTCGAAATCGCCCAGCGCCTCGAACATCGCGCCATAGCGCGGGTTGTAGGCCAGCGCCGCGCGCGTCCACTCACCCGGATCGCGGTTGCGCACCACCTCGACGGCGGCAAGCATGGTGTACGCCTCGACCGGCGGCTTCTGCTGCTGCTGCGTCAGTTGCAGCGCGCGCTGCGCGGCACGGACCGCGTCATCGAGACGGCCTGCATCGATGGCCACGCGGGCTGCCAGCAGATGTCCCTCGATTGCATTGCCATTCTCGGCCACCAGCGTGGCCAGACCCTGCGTCACATTGCCTTCGAACTGCTCGCTGCTCACCAGTGCCAGTGCAATGCGCGCGGCGCCATCGCGCGGATTGATCTCCAGCGCTTCTTCGAACAGACGCTGCGCGTCGTCCTTCTGGCCTGCATCGAGGAACATGTGGCCCCAGCGCAGGCGCGGATACACCGCGCGCGGGTCGGCCGCGACGGCCGCGCGGAACAGTTCGTTGGCATTGCGCAGGTCGCCCAGCGCATAAGCCGCATCGGCGCGCACCAGCGCGTTGTCATCCCGCAGCAGCGGCCGGTAGCAGCCACGCGCTTCCTCGACGCGACCATGATGCTGTGGATCGTCGCAACGACGCAGCGCCGCGCTGCGCCGCGTGTCGTAGTCGATGTCCACGGCAGCGGCGGAGCCCGCATAAGCAACGGCAAACAGCGTCAGCAGCGCCAGCACAGGGCGCATCCGTCCGCTGCGCGCCGCGCGGTCAAGGTTTAGCATCAGATGACTCTCCTGCACGCACACCCAGCGTCGCCAGCCGTGTATCCACGCGCACTCCCAGCCGCGCCAGCTCCACCAGCACCGGTTCGATGCGGTTGAAATATTCATCCTGCTGCAGTTCCTTTCTCTGCAGTTGCAGCTGCGCGAGCCGTCGCTCGATTCCGGCCTGTTCGGTGCGCAGGGCAATGAGCTGCGCGTCGTTGGCAAACATCGCGGCCGCGCCGAGCCGCGCAACCACGAAGCGCGTGGGCTCGCTGCCGGTGACCTTGGCGTGCTCAGTCACCACGGCTGCATCGGATTTGTACGCGTCGTTCACTTTGCGCGTCGCGAAGTCGAAGGCTTCCAGCGCGGTCACCGCGCCGTCCTTGTCGCGATCCGCTTCGTCGCTGGCCAGGGCCTCGGCCCAGAAAGCGCCAAATCGCGGCGCATTGCGCTCACCGCCGGTGCGCGTGGCGGTGATCACCACACGATTCGGCTTCACCCAGCGCTCTGCAATCGCGCCACTGGTGCTGGTGGCATTGACCACCAGCTGCAGCACGCCGGCAGGCATGCGATCGAGCAGCGCCAGCATTTCGCTGCCGGTAATGTCAGGCCCCGCGATATTGAAGCGGTATTCGCTCCCATCGAAGCTGCCGTGACCCAGAAGCACCAGCATGAACTGGTCGCCCTCACGCAGCTTCTCGGCCGCGGCGCGCAATGCCGCCTGGATGTCTTCACGGCGTGCGCTCTCGCCCGCCAGTCGCTGCACGCGCGCTGCATCGCCCGTGGCGGTGGCAGATGCTTTCGCAACCTGCTCGCTCCACTTGGTGAAGCGTTCATCGAACTGCGCCTCACCACCCAGTCCCGCAATCACCAGCACCTGCGTCGCGGCGGAGGCCGTGCCCACCAGAGCGAGGCCGCACAGCAGCGGCAGGCACGACAAACGCAGGGAACGCGCGATCACAGGCGCCTCCAGTAACGACGCAGCAGCCATTCGCCCGCCTTCAGCAGTGCCAGCAGCAGGAAGGCCAGCGGCATGTTCCACAGATCCAGCGTCTGTCGTTCCACCATTCCCGCGCGCGAATAGCGGATTGCCTCGGGCAGCCCGTCGAGATCATCCAGCGACCAGTAGCGGCCGCCAGTGTCATGCGCGATACGTTCCAGCATCGGCCGATGCTGCCACGCGGAGAACTGTTCGAGCACGCCATCGGCGCGGCGCAGATGGGTGATGGCCGTGCCGAGTTCGCGCGTGCCGGACATCGCGGTCAGTTCGACGCGGTACAGGCCGGCGGCGCGCGCATCGACTGCTACGGTGTAGCGCCCATCGCCCTTGCCGGAAGGCGTCACGGTGACAGGAGCCTCGGCCCCGTTGTCGGAGGTGGCGTGGATCTGCACCGTGGCGTCCGGCACCGGCTTGAAGGTGTCGTCGAGCACTTCCGCTTCGAGTGTCACCGGCTGGTCGTCTTCGTAGACTGCGCGATCACCCTGCAGGGAGACGCGCGACGGCGCCGGCATCGCAATCGTGTAAAGGAGTTGCCGCCAGAAGGTCTCATGGCGCTGATCGGCCAGTGGCAGCTGCATCTGCCAGCGCCAGGTGGTTGCAGTGCCCAGCAGGAACGAGGCGCCGCGGCCATAGCGCTGCGTGACGAGCAGAGGCTCTGCGCGTTCGCCCACCACCGACTCGACCAGCACCACCGCACCGGGCCGCAAGCGGCCAAGCTCCTGGAAGTCCGCCAGCGGCGGCAGTTCGGACCAGGCCTTGGCATTGCGCACTGGGTCCGCATCGAAACGTCCCACCGGCGACTCGCGTCCATAGTCGGTGAGGCGCACGCGACTGGCGCGCGCGCCGTACGTGCGGGCCGAGCCACCTGGCAGCATCGCGGGCAGCAGCTGCGCCACCGGCACGCGACTCCATCCACCGTCGCCAAGGCCATCACGGCCGGCCAGCATCAGCAGCGAGCCCCCGCGCCGGTCCACGAAGTCCTTCAGCCATTCATGCTGGTCGCGCGACAGTGCCGCCGCTTCGATACTGCCCAGCACCACGGCGTCGTAGGCAAACAGCTCGGCGGCGGTGGCCGGGAAGCCATTCTCGAGATCCTTGCCCGATTCCACACCCTGCCTGTAATAACGGTTGGGAGTGGCGCGCACTGCAGATGCCAGGCGCAGCCTGCGATCGGCTTCGGCGGCCCGGCGGATAAATTTATATTCCCAGCGCGGCTCGCCTTCCACATACAACACGCTGCGCCGGCGATCATCCACCTCGATCACCGCGCGCCGCTCGTTGTTGGTCAGCAGTGTTTCCTTCGGCACGGCGTCGAGCACCACGCGCAGATCGCGCACGCCCGCCTCGCCAGCAGGAAACTCCATCGCCACTGTCGCCAGGCCGGGCGTGCTGCCAAGCACCACATCCTGCGCGGCGATGATGCGGTCGCCGTCATAGATGCGCACCTTCGTGCTCTTCTGCCCCTGATGCCTGATCGACACCGTTGCGGTGGCAGTGGCGCCGGCGACCGCGGTGGGTGGAACCTGCAGCTGCTCCAGTTCCAGATCGTTGGCCGGCTGCTCCGGCCCCACGCCCACCGTGTGCACCGGAATGCCTGCGCTTGCGAAGCGCGCCAGCGCCGCTTCGCTCAGCGTGCCGCCCGTATCCGCGCCATCGCTGACCAGTACCACGGCGGCGAGCGGCACACTGGCCGCCATCTGCGTCACCGTATCCAGCGCATCGCCGATGCGCGTGGCCGCAGCGCCACCCGGCATCTGCGCCAGCGCATCCACCGATTGCGCGCGATCGGAGAACGAGAACAGCCGCAGGTCCGAGCGTGCCGCGATTTCCTTCAGCACGCCGGCATCGAGCGCAGCCACTGCCTGGTCGCGTCGTGTGGGCGCGGCACCGGCCGCGACGTTCATGCTGCCCGAATCATCCATCAGCACTGCCACGACATTCTCGCGATCGCGGATCTGCTCGACGTTCAGCACGGGCCGCCACAGCAGCACCAGCAGCACCACGAGGAACACGCTCTGCAGCAGCCCCAGTACGCCGGCTTTCCACCAGCTGAGCTGGTGCCGCAACAGTGTCACGACAATGGCGACGATGCCGACCGCCGCGCACAAGCCCAGCAACCACAGCGGCCAGCCACGCGCGAAGGCGAGTTCGCCGCTGCGGAAAGCCCAGAGTGAATGACCCAGCAGGAAATCCAGCATGTTCTAGCGACCGCCTGCCATCAGTGACTCATCGCGTAGATCGCGTAGCTGATCGCAAAGCGATAGGCCAGCGCCGTCATCGGCTGTGGATATTCGGGGTTGTCGGCAAGCTCCCACGCGTCACCCAGGTCCATGTTGAAATTGATCGCCACCATCAGGCGGCCCGTGTCATCGAAGACGCCGCGCCAGTGTGGATCCACGCCGTCCTGCTCGTACGTGCGGCCGGACATCAATGCGGCCATGCCCGGAATCTGGATCTTGTGGTCCAGATCGTAGAGCACGTGGAAGACCGGATGGTCGTCGGGAATCTCCACCACTTCGCGATCAGGGAATACGCGGCGCATGGATTCCATGAATCCTTCCCACTGCGCACTGCCGTGGAAGTCGTCCACCATCAGGAAGCCGCCACGCAGCAGGTACTCGCGCAGGTTCGCCGCTTCATTGTCATCCAGATACCAGCGCCCCACTTCGACACCGTAGAGGAACGGATATTCAAACAGATCCGGGTCTCCCGGTCGCACGGCGATGAGCTGGTCGCGCAGCGGGTCGAGTGTGTTGATGCGTGTCAGGCGGCGAATGCCGGTGAGCAGATGCACTTCGGCCTCGGGGGCATCGGTGGTCCAGGAACCACCACCTCGGCCGAAACGGCCGAACCCACCCATGGCGGTATTGTCGTTGTAGGCCAGTCGCGCGAAACGGAACTCGGGCAGTGGCGGCGCTGTTGCGACGCTCTCGGGCGCGGAGCCTGAAACCCCCGCAGACAACAGGGTGCACAAGGCCATGGCGAACGCCAGGCCGAGCTGCCGGCCTGTATGCCTTGCTCGCGACCCCATGCACCGAAACTAACCTTGAACAACGCCCGGCGCCAGCCTCAATGTGCAGTGATGGTGCGTGCGGATTCGCTTACCGACGCAGGCTCTGTCTTGCAATCAGCAGGGAACTATTTGCGGGCGAGATAACGCGCGAGGCCCTTCTGCCCATCGGCCATTACCTGGCCATGATTCCAGCGGAACATCGGCCCCAGCACGGGAGACATGACATTCATCCACGTGCGCGCCGTGGTCACTTCCCAGTCGTAGCGCACCTCGGTGGCCGGGCCGAGATCGGTCAGCGTCCAGCGACCGACGCCGTTCAGCTCACCTTCGGCGATCGCCTCCATTCTGGTGGGACGCTGGATCAATGTGGTCTGCATGGTGAAGGCGAGCTGGTATGGCAACGCGCTGCCCCAGGTGAACCGGCGGATTGCGCCAACGCCTGCTGCGTCGCCCGGCGCGAGTTCCTGCACGTCCAGCACGTACGACCACCATAAGGGCCAGCTCACGACGTCGTACA
>JBDSGY010000265.1:0-5932 GCA_039918755.1 Steroidobacteraceae bacterium | reverse complement strand
AACAGCGCGAGCGCATGATGCAGGCGCTGCAGGCGCAGCATGCCGAGGCGCAGTCGGTATTCCAGGCGCCGGAGGACGAGCCGGTGCCTGACTTTGCGTCCCTGCCGCCGCCGGATGATTCGCAGGGAACATTTGTGCGCGGCGAGCGCAAGGTAGGGCGCAACGAGCCGTGCCCGTGCGGCTCCGGCCGCAAGTACAAGCAGTGCCACGGACTGCTGTCCGCGTAGTGGCAGCAGCGCTGATCCGGCGCTCGGTGGCCGGGTCGGTGGAAGTCCTGATTGCGCAGCGGCCGCCGGGCAGCTGGCAGGCGGGAAGGTGGGAATTTCCGGGCGGGAAGGTGGAGCCGGGCGAGTCTGCCGAGGCCGCCGTGCATCGCGAGCTGCGTGAAGAGATCGGCATCACCGTGCTCGCCGCAGCGCCCGTCGATGTGTTCCTGCACAGCTACCCCGACCGCAGCGTCGAAATTGCCCTGTGGGTGGTGTCCGGCTTTGCCGGCGAGCCGCAGGGGCTGGACGGCCAGGCGTTGCGCTGGGTGAAGCCCGAACTGCTTGCCGAGTGCGACCTGCTGGAAGCCGATCTGCCGATGATTCCTCCCCTGCTCAGTACCCTGGAATGATGGTTAAATTGGACCCATGAGTAACGAATCCCAACTGCCCGATATCCGTTTCGACCTCGCCAACCTGTACCAGGAAGAGGTTTTCACCGACCGCGCTGCCGGCACCATCCGCCGCCTTAAGCCGGTGCTCGCGAATGGCGATGCCGATCCCTCGCGGCCCGTGCTGTACAGCGGGCAGACACAGCTGTTGACGCCGGGCGGCGTGCTGCCGCTGGGCTTCGAAATGGAAGCGGCGAGTCTGGAAGATGCGATCGCACAATTCCCGGCTGCCGTGCACGAAGCGCTCAACCAGGCGATTGAAGAAGCGCAGCAGATGCGCCGTGAACAGTCGTCGCGCATCGTCGTGCCCGAAGTGGGCGGCGGCGGCATTCCGGGCGGCGGGCGCATCAAGCTCTAGACCGGCGGGTTTCAAAACCGGGGGGATCAATGCGCAGAATCATCGCGTGCCTGCTGCTGGCTGCAATGGCTGGCGGTGCCGTCGGTGCGCAGGTCGACCAGCAACGACTGCTCAATGCCGATCGCGAACCAGGGCAGTGGTTCACGGTGGGTCGCGGCTATGACGAGCAGCGCTACAGTCCGCTGGCCCGCATCAACACCAGCAACGTCAGCCAGCTTGGTCTCGCGTGGTACGCCGATTTCGATACCAACCGCGGACAGGAGGCATCGCCGCTGGTCATTGATGGCGTGCTGTATGTCACGAGCGCGTGGAGCAAGGTCTACGCCTTCCATGCGAAGACCGGCAAGCCCCTGTGGAGCTTCGACCCCAGGGTGCCTGGACAGACCGGCATCAAGGGCTGCTGCGATGTCGTCAATCGCGGTCTGGCTGCGTGGGAAGGCCGCATCTACGTCGGCACTTATGACGGCCGGCTGATCGCCCTCGACGCGAAGACGGGCAAGGTCGTGTGGTCGGTGCTGACGGTCGATCCGGCGAAGTTCTACACCATCACCGGCGCGCCGCGCATCGCCAACGGCAAGGTGATCATCGGCAATGCCGGCTCGGAGATCGGCGTGCGGGGCTATGTCTCGGCGTATGACGCCACTGATGGCAGGATGCTGTGGCGCTTCTACACGGTGCCGGGCGATCCGGCGAAGCCGTATGAGAGCGAGGCGCTGCGCAAGGCCGCGGCCACCTGGACCGGTGACCTTTACTGGAAGCTGGGCGGCGGGACGGTGTGGGATGGCATCGTCTATGAGCCGCGCACCAACATGGTGTATTTCGGCACCGCCAACGGCACGCCGTGGGTGGCGGAGCTGCGCAGCCCGCAGGGCGGGGACAATCTCTACCTGAATTCCATCGTGGCGGTGAATGCGGACACGGGCGCGTACAAGTGGCATTACCAGACGACGCCCGCCGAGAGCTGGGACTTCGATGCCACGAGTCCGCTGGCGATGGCGGATCTCACGTTCGATGGCGCCGCGCATCGCGTGGTGATGCAGATTTCCAAGAACGGATTCTTCTATGCGCTTGACGCGTCCAGCGGCAAGCTGCTGCGCGCGAAGAACTACACGACCGTGACCTGGGCCACCGGTGTGGACATGCAGACCGGCCGTCCCATCGAAGTGCCCGCCGCGCGCTTTGGCAAGACCGGCAAGCCGGTGGTGGTGCAGCCGGGCGGCCAGGGCGCGCATAGCTGGCATCCCATGTCGTTCAGCCGGCGCACCAGCCTGATCTACACGCCGATAGTCGAGACCAGCCAGGGATTTGCGCCGGACCCCAATTACAAGGCCCGCGAGGGTGTGGCCAATGCGGGCACGGGGCGCGCGCCGCCGACGGTGTATGACGGGCTGCATGAGGATGTGCCACGCACGTCGCGCGCATTCCTCATCGCCTGGGATCCGGTGGCCACGCGCGAGGTATGGCGCTCCGAGCTGCGGGGCACGATCGCCTCGGGCGTGTTGTCCACCGCCGGCGGACTGGTGTTCCAGGGCGCGCAGCGTGGCGAGCTCTCGGCCTATCGCGACAGCGACGGGCAGAAGCTGTGGTCGACGGATCCGCAGACGGGCGTGGTGGCCGCGCCGGTGTCCTATGAGGTCGACGGCGAGCAGTACATCGCGCAGCTGGCCGGCTATGGCACGCGTGACTATTACTCGGGCAACAGTTCACGGCTGCTGGTGTACAAGCTCGGTGGCAGGGCCAGCCTGCCGCCGTCCGCCGCGTTGCCTCCGCTGCGCGCGCTGGATCCGCCGCCGCAATTCGGCGATGCCGCGATGCTGGCGCGCGGCACGCAGATCTACAACGAACGCTGCACGATGTGCCATGACACCGCCTACGGCAATCGCGGGCTGTTCCCCGATCTGCGCTACTCGCGCATGATCAATTCGCGCGGGGCCTTCCATGCGGTGGTGATCGACGGCGTGCTCACGCCGCGCGGCATGGTGTCGTTCCGCCAGGATCTGACCGATGAGGATGCGGAAAGCGTGCGCGCGTACATCACGCAGCGTGCGCGTGCGGCGATGCCCGCGTCGCCGGTTCAGTAGTCCGGGGATTCCTTCCCGTTTTCGCCCTCGGTGTCGGCGGATTCGCCCGGCACCGCGCGTTCTCCCGCGAACCACGCGCCCAGATCGACCATCTTGCAGCGTTCGCTGCAGAAGGGCCGCCAGGGGAAATCATCGCTCCACGTCACCTCGCGCTGGCAGGTGGGGCAGCGGACGCGCGGCGCCATGGTTTCAGCAGGTAACGAGCTGGAAAGGGATGTCGCCTTCGGCCTGCGAAGGCCGCGACGAGAGACCGTTCCAGCGCAGGAAGCGCACGCTGCAGCGATGGTGGCTGCCGCTGATTTCCGGATAGATGCCAAGGTCGGCAGGCAGGCAGATGCGCAGCAGCTGCAACGGCGTGTCGCGCTCGAAGTTGATGGCAAAGGTGCCACCCACGCCCACTTCCCTGCGGGACTTGCCGTTTTGGCGCGTGAGCCAGAGCACCTCGGCGACGGCGTCGCAGAGCGGTCGCAGCAGCGCCAGCCACTCGTTGAAGGCCTGGGTGCGGCTGCCGGCATCCTGGTTCAGCCAGAAGAAGAAGTCCGGCAGGTCGAATTCGCACGTGCCGCCCGGGATGGCGCTGCGATGCTTGATGGCGGCCAGGAACTCCGAATCGCGCAGCGGCTGCAGATAGGCTGCGCCGGCTGCCGACAGCGCCGAGCGCAGCCGCGAGAGGTTGTTGATGAGCGCCCGCAGGCGGCCGCCGTCCACCCCGGATTTGTTCTCGAATTCGCCCAGCTGCGTGAGGTGGCGCTCGATCTCCTTCAGCACTTCGGAGCGCACGTCGCTGCGCGTGGTGATGGCGAGGATGTCGATCAGGCTGCCCACCGCGGCCCGGCTGCCCCACTGGCTGGCCTTCTCGTTGTGGTAAAGCGCCTGGTTGTACAGATAGTCCAGGCGCAGGAAGGTGCGCATCCGCTCGTTGAGGGGCTGCTCGAATATCAGCGGCGCACCGGCCGCAGCAGCGGCTTCGGAGCGTTCGGCCACGGCCGTTTCCTGGGTCATCACGTTATTGTGCATAAACCAGACGGGAAGCGTAAGCCTGCTGACTGTCGTTTCAGGGCGACGACAGCGTGAGATAGCGCCGGTGCAGTGCTTCGACCTGGGACGCAATGGCGGCGATATCGCCGGTGTTGTCGATGATGTCGTCGGCGATCGCCAGGCGGTCCGCGCGGCTCGCCTGCGCCGAAAGCATGTTCCTGGCCGTGGTTTCGTTGCTGCCGTCGCGTTGGAGCAGGCGCAGCAGCTGCAGTTGCGGGTCGGTATCCACCACGAGCACCCGGTCGTAGTTGCGCTGTGTTCCGGTTTCCACCAGCAGCGGCACGGCGATGAGCTGGTACGGCCCGTCCAGCGCCGCGCAACGGCGGGCCACTTCGGCGCGAATCGCGGGATGGGTGATTGATTCCAGGTCCGCGCGCGCTCCGGAGTCCGCGAAAACCAGGTTGCGCAGGCGTGCCCGGTCGAGCGTTCCCTGCGGCGTAAGCGCATCGCGACCGAAACGGGCCACGATCCGGTCAAGGACGGCGGACGGCGGCGCGACGATGTCGCGGGCGATCTGGTCGGTGTCGATCAGCTTTGCGCCCAGTGTGGCGAAGAGCTTCGCCACCGTGCTCTTGCCGCTGGCAACGCCACCGGTCAGGGCAATGCGTGGCACGCTGGACATGGGCCTAGTGCGCGTAGAGCGAGAGGTAGGAGTCGAGCAGCCCGGGGCCGAACATCAGCATCAGCCAGCCGGCGGCGGCGAGATAGGGGCCGAAAGCCATCGGCACGCCCTTGTCGCGCTGGCGCAGCACGATCGCCACGATGCCGACCAGCGCGCCTACGGCGGCCGCGCAGATGATGATCGGCAGCAGCATCTGCCAGCCCAGCCAGGCGCCCAGCGCGGCCAGCAGCTTGAAATCGCCGTAGCCCATGCCTTCCTTGCCAGTGAGCAGCTTGAAGAGCTGATACACGGACCACAGGCTCAGATAGCCGGCGATGGCGCCGATCACCGCGGTGCGCAGGTCCACCGGCAGTCGATCGCCGGCCACCATCGGCAGCAACAGCGCCACCAGCAGGCCGAGCCACAGGAGTGGCAGCGTCATGTTGTCCGGCAGCAGCTGCGTGTCGATGTCGATGAAGGTCAGTGCGACCAGGAACCAGGTGAGCACCAGCGCCGCTGCCGTGGTCCAGCTTGCGCCGAACCGCCAGGCGACGGCGGCAGAGAGCAGCGCGGTGAACAGTTCGACCAGCGGGTAGCGTTTGCTGATCGGCGTGCTGCAACCTGCGCAACGCCCCTTGAGTGCGAGCCAGCTCAGTACGGGGATGTTCTGCAGCGCCGTGATCGGCGCCTTGCACTTCGGACAGGCCGAGCGCGGGCGGACCAGGTCGTACGGTTCCTCGGGCGGAGGTTCCTTGCCATCAAGCGCGAGGCACTCGCGGCGCCAGCCGCGTTCAAGCATGACGGGCACGCGGTGAATCACCACATTCAGGAAACTGCCGATCAGCAGCCCGAACAGGAATACGACGCCGATGAACACCGGCGCCGACGCCGACAGCAATGTGATCACACGACCTAGCCGAGCTGGAAGATTGGCAGGTACATGGCGATGACGAGGCCACCGACCAGCACGCCGAGGATGGCCATGATCAGCGGCTCGAGCAGGCTCGACATCGAGTCGACGGCGTTGTCGACTTCCTCTTCGTAGAACTGGGCGACCTTGCCGGACATCTCGTCCAGCGCGCCGGCTTCTTCGCCGACCGCGATCATCTGGATGACCATGTTGGGGAAGAGATCGACGTTTTCCATCGCGCGCTGCAGGCGCTGGCCCGTGGAGACTTCGTCTTTCATCTGCAAGACGG
>JBDSGY010000264.1:0-4019 GCA_039918755.1 Steroidobacteraceae bacterium | reverse complement strand
GTTGCCAGGCACCTCGACAATAGCCAGAGCGCGCACATGCGATGTCCAGCCGTTGTCCGGGCGCAGGATCTCGCGTCCCGCGTCCAGCAACCGCCCGTCCCGCAGGCGGTATTTCACCTTCAGCCTGGGCCGGAACAGCGTCGCAGACACTTCCGAGCGGTGCACCTCGTAGCGAGTCAGGGCGCGAATGAACGCGTCCCCTACCCGCTGCGAATGGAATTGCGCTGAACGGGCGCCCTCGCTGCGACGCTCCTCTTCGCGCTCTTCCAGTTCCCGGCGCCATTCGCGTTTTTCCCGGAGCTTGCGCTGCAGGAACCTCAAGCCCTCCTTCCTGAGGCCCGGCAGCCACAATTCGATCTTGTTGAACAGGCTCAACCGCTGTGCTTCCCGGATCGGGGTATCGAGCAGCAGCAGCGCGTCGACCTGCTCGCCAGCCTGTTCCAGTTGCCGCGCCATCTCGAATGCGATCAGTCCACCGCCCGAATATCCGCCGAGGATATACGGACCTTCCGGCTGAATCCTGCGCACCTCGTGCAGATAATCGCGCGCCGCCTCTTCGAACGATTCATGCGGAGAGTCTCCGCCCAGCAGCCCCCGTGCCTGGATCGCGAAGAAAGCCCGGTCCTCACCCGTCAGATGCGCAAGGTGACTGAGGTTCAACACATTGCCGAACATGCCGGCCACCACGAACAGCGGCGCGCCACCGCCTGCGGGGCCGGAAACCATCGGTACCACGTACTGGAACGGCTCCTCGATGATGCGCGCACGTTGTGTATCGGCGGAGCCGGAGACGCCCACCGGTCCTCCCCGGACCTTCTCAGCGAGGCCGGCGACATCCGGTGTCTGTATCAGTGCCGACATCGGCAGGTCGATGTTGAACCGGTCCGACACTTCATTGAACAAGCGCACGGCGATCAGCGAGTGGCCGCCCAAGGCGAAGAAGCTGTCCCGGATTCCGATGCCCTCGACACCCAGCAACCTGCCCCAGATTTCTGCCAGTGCGCGCTCGATCTCGTCTCGCGGCGCTTCAAAGGTGGTTTCCAGTTTCGGCCTGGCGAATTTCGTGACCGAATCGGTGCGTGAGATGCGGGCCACGGCGTCGGCCTGTTTCACGAGGTCGCGCGGATCCATGGAGCTGGCCAGCACTACAGGTCTGTCCACGGACGCCAGTACACGCTGGATGATGTCGATTCCCTGTTCGTTCCTGATTCCACGCGCCAGGTTGTGCGCAAGAGCCTGCTCGGCAGGGCCCGTCTTGCGTGGCGACGCGCTGTGCTCGAGCGCCGCTGTCTTGACCCCTTTTGCGTCATGCGCCTGCAGCTGTCCTTCGATGCGCCGCAGCGTCAGCCCCTTTGCGGTAGCGAGGACACGACCTGCCGTATCCGTCAGCACGACGTCAAACTGGATGGTGCCGGTGCCATCGTCTTCCTGTGCCAGGCGGATCCAGCTGACCAATGCGGCGGTCAATGGTGCATGGCACTGGAACGAGTCGTAGCCCACGGGTACCCAGAGGTGCGTCGGCACATCCTGCTGCTGATAGCCCGGGATCAGATCCATCGCGCAACCCGTAGCCACGTCCAGCAGGCCCGGGTGCAGCGGATACGTCTCGAGATCCTGCTGAAAATCCGGCGCCAGGTTCAGTTTAGCCAGCGCTTCCCGCTGCCCCAGTTGAATCGAATGCAGCACGTGCCAGCGTGGTCCAAACAGCAGGTGCGCTTCCTGCCGCGTGCGCAGGCTGGCCTCACCCAGCGCGACCTGAATCGACGCGTTGCACCGGGAGACCAGCGCGGCAAGATCCAGGGCCTTTGGCGCAGCCGCCTGCGCGGTGGTGATCCGCGCGGTCGCAACGGAGCGCCACGCCAGCGCACCGGTTTCCCCTTGCTGGACATCCAGCTCGAAATGCCATTGACCAGGCGTTCCGCGCAGCTGTATCCGGAAATCACGCTCGTCCGTCTCATGGACATAAAAGGGCTCGATGAACCGGACTGCAGAAGCTTTCCAAGGCAGTTGCGTTTCACCGATCTCGGCCAGGGCGGCGCGAATCAGTTCGAGATAACCACTGCCCGGGACCAGCGATTGCCCGCTGCGCAGGCGATGGTCGTCCGTAATCCAGCTGCGCTTCGCACTCAGCGTGCCGGTAAAGCGGTGCAGCTGCGCTCGCCCATCCTTGTATGAACGGCGCTCGTTGAAGAGTGGGTAGTGGACGGGTTCCAGACGGCCAGGCTGTACATCCTGGACACCTTCGTTGGCGCGACCGCCGTCGAGCATCGAGGCCATGCCGACCTCGTTCCAGATGCCCCAGTTCAAGGCGACTACCGGATACGGCCGTTGCCCGCGACAGGCCTCGGCAAAGGCATTCAGGAAAGTATTGGCCGCCACATAATCGATCTGGCCAACAGGCGCCGTGAAGGTGCTGATGGACGAGAACAGCAGCATGAAATCCATGGGCTCAGTGCGCAGCACCGTGTCCAGCAGCAGGGTTCCGTACAGTTTGGCAGCGAACACCTCCTCGATATCGCGCTCGCTCTTCAGGGCGATCAGGCCGTCACGCAGCAGGCCTGCCGTGTGGAAGACGCCGTGAATGTCGCCGAAGTGGGCTTTGGCGCTGGCGACGGCTTCTTCCAGCTGCTCCTGCACGGCAACGTCGGCCGACACCACGAGCACCGAACCGCCCAGCGCTTCCAGCTTGCGCACGCGCCTGATCGCCGAACTCTGCGCGCTTCCACCTGGGTTGTCCTGCAGCCATTCATCCCAGTTATCCCGCTGCGGCAGCGGCGTACGCGACAACAGGATGATGCGGGCCCTGAAATCACGCGCCAGCCAATCGGCGACCGCACCGGCGATGCCGCCGAAGCCGCCGGTTATCAAATAGGTGCCGCCCTCGCGGATGCGTGCCGGCCGACCGGCGGCCTTGGGGTGATGCGGCGCCAGATAGCGCATCCAGCGAACCCGGTTGCGCCACGCGAGAGTCGCATTGGCTGGAGGAGCGCCCAGTTCCTGGAGCACTCCGTAGGCAGTATGTGACGCCGACTCCCCGACCGCTGCCGCAGCGGTATCAGCTGGCAAGGCAACATCCACATACGCGCAGGTAACGCCCTTGAGCTCGCGCGGTATGACGGCACAGGCTCCCAGCACGGTGGCCTTCTCGGGATACAGCAGCGGCTCGCCGCCGACGGAAACGACGCCATTTCCCGCCACGATCCAGTGGCAAGCCTTGCCTTCCGCCCGCTTCGCGAAAGCACGCGCCAGGTAGAACAGCGAATAGAACCCGTGGATCTGGTTGCGATGCAGAAAACTCTGTCCAGGGCGGAAGGATTTACTGCGGGTCAGCAGCCAGGTGTGCAGCACCCGGTCGGGGACGCGGTTCTCGTTCACCAAAGTCTGCAGCAGTTCGTCGTAGGCGGCAGCGCCTACTTCCGGTGCGAGCGTGAAGGTGTCGTCATCGATGCGTGCGAAGGTGTCGCCGCCGATGACCTCGATGACCTGGTGACCCCGCCGTCGCAATGCGTCGATGCACGTTCTGGCAAGCGCGTCATGGTGGTGAAATACGCACCAGAGCTGTGGCAGCAGGGCTTCGGACTCCGGGATGCCCTGCTGGATCCAGCGCGGTCCGGTCAGCCAGTCGTTACCGAAAGGCAGGGCGTCGGGATGCAGGTATTCTTCCGCCTGGATACCCACCTCCGGCGACGACGGTTCGATCCAGTAGCGCTCATGCTGGAATGCATAGGCGGGCAGCGGCACCAGCGGTGCGGCATGTGTCCAGAGCAGTTCGTCTGCAAGTGGCAATCCCAGCGCCCACAACCGTCCCGCCACCGTCCGGAAATAGACCTCGTCCGCGGTCGCATCTTCCGGATGCCGCAGCGACGCAAGCACACGCTGCACGACGGCGGCATGTGACTGGCGAACGAATGATCCGAGGATGGTGCCTGGACCGACTTCCAGATAGACGCGCGAAGCGTCCTCAAGCAGCAGCTTCACGCCATCGACGAAGCGTATGGTGTTGCGCAGATGCCGGACCC
>JBDSGY010000263.1:0-2505 GCA_039918755.1 Steroidobacteraceae bacterium | reverse complement strand
CTCCGCCCTGGTCGTGCGACGCACGATCGCCGCTTCTCCCGAAGAGATCTTCGATGCGTGGCTCGACCCCGCAGCACTTGGCATCTGGATGCGTCCGAATGGCATCCGCCATACGAGCGCGAAGGTGGACGCCCGCGTTGGCGGTGGTTACGAAATCAACATGCAGGGTGACGAGAACACGTACGCCCACAGTGGTGTGTACCGCGTGATCGATCGCCCTCGCCGCCTGGTGTTCACATGGGTTTCCCAAGGCACGGAACGCTGCGAAACACTGGTTACCGTGGAGTTTCTGCAGCGGGACCAGCGCACCGAAGTCGTCGTCACCCACGAGCAACTGCCGGCGGGCGCACGCGAATCGCATAGCAAAGGCTGGACCAGCGGACTCGAGCGTCTCGCGGAATTCAGCTCCAGTGGTGCGCTGTCATGAGCGAACTGACCATCTGGACGCTGGACTGGGTGCCGCCGGGACCGCGTGGTTTCGTGCGCGATCTCAGGCTGCGATGGGCGTGCGAGGAAGCTGTTCGCAAGTACTCGGTGCGGACGATTGCCTTCGACGGTCGCGAGACCAACCACCTGGCACAGCAGCCATTCGGCCAGGTCCCGTTCCTGGAGGACGAGGGACTGGCGATGTTCGAGAGCGGCGCCGGCCTGCTGCATCTGGCCCGGGCGAGCGATCAGTTGATGCCGCGCGATCTGGCTGGTGAGGCAGCGACAGTGCAATGGACGATCGCCGCACTCAACTCGATCGAGATGGTCAGCGTGCCCTGGTGGTTTCTGACTATCTCCGGCAACGCTGACAATCCGATGACTGGATGGATGACGCAGCGACTCGGCCATATGGAACGCGTACTGGGCGAGCAGGAGTGGCTCGCGGCCGACCGCTTCACCGTCGCGGACCTGTTGATGGCGGATGTGCTGCGCGTTCCGGCTGTCCGCGCGTTCGGCGACCGGCCGGCGACCGAAGCGTATGTAACGCGCGTCACCGATCGCGCGGCCTTCAGGAAAGCGCATGCTGACCAGATCGCACATTTCGAGGCGGCAGACCGCAACAGATGAGAGTGATTCTCATCTATGCAAGGCGCCACTGCGCACAGTGACTCTGCGATGACACATGCGGCCAGCCCCCTCTCTAGGCTGGCTGCATGGCATTGGCCGACCTCATTGTCCTGAACCGCAATACCTCGGGCGACACGTCCACGACGCTGCTGCCCGATGCCTGCGTGATTGGTACGTGCCTGCGCGAGGTGCGGGTGGGCATGCACGCGCCGGACGATCAGCCCATGCCTGCAGAAGCCAATGCCGCGGGGTACGAGCTTTATACCGGCGCCAATGCATATCGATTTCTGCTGCAGCTTGCCTGCGGCCTCGAAAGCGAGATCGCCGGTGAAACCGAGATCCTCGGCCAGGTGAAGCAATCCTGGCGCGACTGCGAACTGGCGCAGCCGGAGCAGGCGCGACTGCTGCGACCGTGGATGCAACGGCTGCTGCAGGACACGAAGGAAATCCGCAGTGAATACGTCGTGGGCCTCGGGAGCGCGACGTATGGCTCACTGGTGCGGCGCCTGCTGGGTGGCAATCTGCAGGGACCAACGCTGCTGCTCGGTGCCGGCCAGCTGGCCGAAACCATCCTGCCCTTTCTGGACAGCGGCGAGGTGCTGGTCTGGAACCGCAGTCCGGCGCGGGCCGCAGCAATGCTGTCGCGGCAACGCGCAGGTCAGACTGCAGGTCGCGTGCGACTGCTGGAGTCCACGCCTGCAGCGGAAGCTGCTGCCTGGCGCCACGCCCGTGATGTGATCCTGTGCATTCCCGCGGATGCAGTGCTCGATCCCGCGCGCGCGCGCGCGTGGCGCCATCATGGCGCGCCGGATGGGCGCGTGCTGCATCTGGGCATCGACTCCACCGACGGCACGGCCTGGCAACAGGTGCATGGCCTTGCGACGCTCAAGGATCTGTTCGGGCTGCGCGACTCACAGGCGTCGCAGCGCGATCTGCTGCTGGCGCGTGCCCGCAAGGCCTGTGCGAACAAGGCGCAGCTGGCCCGTCTGGACGATGCCGACGGCTCACGTGCCGGCAGCTCGAACCATGGCTGGGAAGATCTGGCTGTCTTTCAGGCTTTCAGCTACTAATTCACGCCTATGACTGTGACCAAAACCCTGCGTCTCGGGACGCGCCGTTCCGCATTGGCCTGGGTGCAGAGCAGCCAGGTGGCTGCCGCGCTGTGCGCTGCGCACCCGGGGCTGGAAGTCGAACTGGTCGGCATCGAAACGCGCGGGGACCGCGTGCTCGACAAGCCGCTGTCAGCGATGGAAGGCAAGGAGTTCTTCACCGCCGAGATCGATCTGGCGCTGGCAGAAGGCAAGGTCGATTTCACCGTGCACTCGCTCAAAGATCTCAGCCTCGAACGGCCGCCCGAGTTCGTGCTGGCAGCCGTACCGAAGCGCGCCAATCCACGCGACATCGCCATCTTCGCCGCCGATGTGCCGGCACGCCTGGCGCAGGGGGGCC
>JBDSGY010000262.1:0-3159 GCA_039918755.1 Steroidobacteraceae bacterium | reverse complement strand
GACCGAACAGGCGATGCATCACGGAGTCGCGCCCCGCCACCGCTGCCGGCGCCACAGCTGGCTGATGACGCGACAGCAGCCGGGCACTGAGCCAGGGCGTGACGACCAGCGCGACCGCCAGCGACAGCAGCATGCCGACCGACGCATTGATGGGAATGGGCCGCATGTAAGGCCCCATCAGGCCGGTGACGAAGGCCATCGGCAGCAGCGCCGCGATCACGGTAAAGGTGGCGAGTATCGTCGGCCCACCCACTTCGTCGACGGCGCCCGGTATGGCCTGCAGCAGGGTCTTGCCACCGCGCTGCATGTGGCGGTGGATGTTCTCGACCACCACGATGGCGTCGTCGACCAGAATGCCGATCGAGAAGATGAGGGCGAACAGTGACACGCGGTTCAGCGTGAAGCCCATGGCACGCGATGCAAACAGCGTCAGCGCCAGCGTCAGCACCACGGCCGTGCCCACCACGATGGCCTCGCGCCAGCCCAGCGTGAACAGCACCAGCAGCACCACCGAAGCCGTGGCGAAGATCAGCTTCTGGATGAGCTTCTGGGCCTTGTCGGTTGCCGTCTGGCCATAGTCGCGCGTGATCGTGAATTGCACGCCATCAGGAATGAGCTCGCCGCGCAATTGCTGCAGCCGCGCGCCCACGGACCGGGTGATGTCGGCCGCATTGCTGCCGGGCTTCTTGGCAATGGCAATGGTCACCGCCGGCGCTGTGCCCGCCATTGGCCCCGCCCTGCCCGCCGGCACACCGTGCCAGACATACGTTTCGGGCAGGTCCGCGCCGTCGCGCACGCTCGCAACATCCGCCAGCAGCAGCGGCCGACCGCCATTGGTGCCGATCACCAGGTTGGCAACGTCTGCGTCGCTGGCGAGGAAGCTGCCTGCGGTCACGGGGACAGCCCCCTCCGGTGCAACGCGCTCTCCCGCCTGCTGCACGACATTCGCCGCGCGCAGTGAATTCATCAGGTCGGACACCGTCAGGCCGTAGTTGGCAAGGCGCGAACTGTCGAGTGTCACGACCACCCGGCGCTCGGGCGCGCCGATGGAATGCACGTCGCGCGTACCGTCGACCCGCTTGAGCTCGGTCTCGAGACTGCGGGCCACGCGCGCCAGATCCGCCGGGCCGCGCGCCGGATCATCGGTCCACAGGGTGACACTCATGATGGGCACGTCGTCGATGCCCCTGGGCTTCACCAGCGGCTGCCCGATGCCGCGATCCTGGCGCAGCAGGTCGAGATTGGACCAGACCTGGTTGTACAGCCGCACCAGCGCGACCTGGCGCGGGACGCCCACTTCGAATTCGACCGTGAGCACGGCCACGCCCGGCCGTGACGTCGAATACACATGCTTGATCCCTTCGATCTCGGCGAGGCGCTGCTCCAACGGAGCCGCCACCTGCTGTTCGACATCGCGCGAGGCGGCGCCGGCAAACGGCACGATGATGTTGGCCATGGTCACGTCGATCTGCGGCTCTTCCTCGCGCGGCGTGACCAGCACTGCAACCACACCCAGCAGCAGGCCGACCAGGGCCAGCAGCGGCGTCATCGGATTCGCGACGAAACTGCGCGCCAGACGGCCGGATAGGCCGAGGGCGGCCTCAGGCTTGATGTCACTCACGAGTTGCTGCCGGCTTACCGCGCATTGCGCCAAGGGCCTGCAGGGCCGCGACAGGATCGGCGGCCACGCGCTCGCCGGCGACCAGTCCGGCAATCACTTCGATCCGGTTGTCCATGCTGCGACCCACTCGCAGCTGGCGCAGAACGACCGTGGACTCGCCGACAACATACGCGCCGACCAGTTCGCCGCGATTGACGATTGCCGAGGCGGGCAACCAGATGCCGGCCGGACCGGCGGCGGCAGCGAACCGCACCTTGATGGTCTGGCCAGGACGCGGCGGCGCCTGCAGTGGCGGCAGCACCACGCGCACGGTGGTGCTGTGCGCCTGCGGATCGGCGCCCGGATAGACAATGATCTTTGCAGCGTTGGCCTGCCGACCATCCGGCAGCAGCACGGTGGCTGCCGGGTTGGCGCGAATGGCAGCGGCATCGCCCTCAGGAACCTGCACCGCCACACGCAACTCGCCGGGCGCATAGATCGTATACAGGGGCTGGCCCGGCGCCACGGTCTCGCCAAGCTCGACATGACGGGCAGCAACAATACCGGCGTAGGGCGCGCGTACGACTGTGTAGGCCAGCTGCTGCTGCGCCTGCACGATCTGCGCGGCTGCCCCGTCGCGGGATGCCTGCATGGAATCGTGGGCAGACTTCACCCGATCGAAATCGTCGCGTGAAATCAGCTGCCGGCCGACCAGTTCGTTGGCGCGCTGAAAGCGATTGCGGGCATCGGCAAGCTGGGCTTCGGCTGCCCGCAGCTGCGCCTGGGCGGCGGCCACCGTGGCGCCCTGCTCCGCGCCGGTCAGTTGCAGCAGCACCTCCCCGCGAGCGACGTGCTGATCCACGTCAGCCGCGAGGGCAGCCACCCGACCGGCAGTCTGAGCCGACAACTGCACCTGCTCCACAGCCTGCACAACACCATCCCAGCTCATGCCACCAGCCCCGGCGCCGGTGGCCACGATGAGGGTGTCGAGCGCCGGCACCGCCGCCGCGGCCGGATCCGCGGGCTTGCCGCTGCAACCAGCCAGCGCCAGGAGCAGAGTCAGCGCTGCAACCGGATATGGTCTGCCTGCCATGGGAATCACTTGAAGGCGCAGCCTTCGCGGAGTCCCGCTGCCTTGAACAGCATGGCCGCCGGACAGAACCCGGTGAAGCTCGCCTGCAGCAGGTTCAGGCCCACGAAGGCGGTGAGCCACAGCCAGTTTGGCGATACGTAGTGCGCCAGTGCGACACTCACCAGCACCATCACACCTGCGAATGAAAGCACTGCTCGATCGAGATTCATGACGGACTCCCTGGGGTTGAGGCGGGTTTCTTGAGGCGCTCTATGCCGAGCAGCCGCAGCACATGCTTTTCGTAGACGGGCTCGGATGTCCCGTTGCGCATCTTGTAGAGAAAGTATTTCTCGAAGGCGATCTTGGCCAGATGCACCCAGCGGCCGGTCCTGGCCCACGTTACATTGCGCGGTGGAATCTGCGGCAGCGCCACGAAGGCAGCGCCCGTGTCTCCCATGTCGGCCAGGCACACGGCATTCCAGGTGCC
>JBDSGY010000261.1:0-5674 GCA_039918755.1 Steroidobacteraceae bacterium | reverse complement strand
GTAACCGGGAACGAATTGCTTCTGCGATGGAAAAGGTGGCTTGGGGTATTGAGGCAATGGCATGTCTGCTCTCCGATGTGACCGGTAGCAGCAGCATGCAGGGGTGCTCCTCTGTGGGCTGTAGGATCACGGCGCGGCTGGCTGTGATCTGGACAGAACGCGCGACGCCGTGCATGCCGGCAACGTGCAGGTGTGCCTTGCAGCAATCGGTTCAGGGTCGCGTGAGCTCGCTGGCGGCGAGTTCACGCACCTGCTGGTCGATCTGCATCTGGTCCGCGATCTGCTGTTCCTTCGAGACTGCGCCGAGGTCGCGGAACCTGCGGGCCGTGGAAAGCACGCGGCCTTCCAGCGTCCCGACAGAGCTGTTGTAAGCCGCCACCGCCGAACCCAGCTGTCTGCCCACGCGATGCCAATGCTCGGCGAGAGTGCCGATGCGCACGTACAGTTCCTTTCCCAATGCCGAGATCTCCGCCGCGTTGATGGCGAGCGCTTCCTGGCGCCAGCCATAAGCCACCGCTCGCAGCAGCGCGATAAGTGTGGTGGGCGTTGCCGGAATCACCTTCTCGTTCACGCCGAACTCGATCAACGCCGGATCCTGCTGAAGCGCGACGCTGAAGAAAGCCTCACCCGGCAGGAACATCACGACGAACTCCGGCGTGGGATCGAAGGACTCCCAGTACGCCTTGCGCCCCAGTTGCGTCATGTGTGTGCGCACCTGCTGCACATGACGCACGAGTTGCGCATCGCGCGCGATGTCATCCGTCGCTTCGGACGCTTCCAGATAGGCGGCCAGCGGCACCTTGGCATCGATGATGATCTGCTTGCCGCCGGGCAGCCGCACGATCACATCCGGGCGCAGACGGCCTTCGTCGCTCGCGCCGCTCTGCTGCTGCACGAAGTCGCAGTGCTCGAGCATGCCGGCCATTTCCACTACGCGCTTGAGCTGCATCTCGCCCCAGCGGCCGCGGACACCCGGTTGGCGCAACGCTTTCACGAGACCGGCCGTCTCCTGCCGCAGTTGTGGCAGGTATTCCTGCGTCAGGCCGCGCAGCTGCTCATTGAGCGCGGCGTAGGAGGTGTGGCGAAGCTGTTCGATCTGCGCGAGCTTCTCGTCCACCTTGCCGAGCTGCTCATGGATCGGCTTTACCATGGCTTCCACCGCCGTGGTGCGCGCATCCAGGTCGCCCTTCGCGCGCTCCTGGAATTTCTGCAGCGATTCGGACGCGAGCTGCAGGAAGCTTTCGTTGTTGTTCCGCAGCGAACTGGCAGCGAGCGCTTTGAAGGTGTCGCCGAGCCTGCCCGGCGCGTCGCTGACCAGGCGCAGTTTGTCCTCCGCAGCGTTGCGCTGCTCGATGAGGGATGTTTCCAGTCGCGCCCGTTGCGCAGCGGTGGCGAGCCATGTCAGCACTGCACCGATGACGACGCCGGCACACAGCAGCAACAGGGTTTCGGGCATGACGCACTCCGGTTATCCGGTTTTCCTTATACTGGATAAACATACAGTCTGTCTCTTTTGACGTAGGAAACAGCCCACATCCGGTTTTGCACTGCGCTGGCTTTTCTGCGGGCGGTATCCGCTTTGAATACCAAGCACACCGCGCGGGCGGTTGGGCATTCAGACCTTAATCAACCCCGGGGAATCTTAATGAACAAGGATCAGGTAAAGGGCGCCGCCAACGAGGCCGCCGGCAAGGTTCAGAAGAACATGGGCAAGGCCACGTCGAATGGCACGCAGCAGGTCAAGGGCGCTGTGCGCGAGGTGGCTGGCAAGGTGCAGAAGGAATACGGCAACGCAAAGGACGACGGCAAGAAGGCCGATCGGGACATCGAGCGGCACACCCGCTAGCGATTCGCACTTGCCTCTCCACCTCGCCAATCGGGGTGGAGAGGCCACTCACTTCTACGCGCGCTGAAGCTACCCCTTGGTTCCCGGCATCGGTCGATCACTGCACTATGTGACCGATGGTGCGCCCGGTCTCCGCCGCTTGCGTCGCGGCACTTCTGGCAAGGTTCCATTCACCTATCGCACCGCGCAGGGCCGGCCTGTCAAGGACAAGGCGTAGGAGGCGGCTGACGCGACAATATCGTCGCAGGCGACTGTGTCAGCGCGCGAAATCGCGCACGGTGCGAACCGTCGCATGCCTGTTCTCGAAAGGATTCCACGATGAAAGCGCAAAACTTGGTCCTGTTGCTGCCATTGGCCGTTCTGGTGGCTTGCGGTCGCGCCGAAGCCCCTCCGCCGCCACCTGCAGCGCCAGCCGCCGCCGTGGTGGAAGCCGCGCCGGCCACTGCTGCAACCGTGCTGGCTGGCGCATCAGGGAGCAGCGTCGCGGGTGCGCTGCAGCTGGTGGCCTCGAACGATGGCGTAACGTTGACGGGCGAATTGAGCGGACTCGCGCCCAACACCGAACATGGCTTCCATGTACATGAGATCGGTGATTGCTCCGCCCCCGACGCCAAGAGCGCTGGCGACCATTTCAATCCGGATCATGCAGAGCACGGCGGCCCCACTTCGGCGGCAAAGCACCTGGGGGATATTCCGAACATCACTTCGGACGCTACGGGCCAGGCGGCCGTGAACGCGACCATCGCGCGCGCGACGCTGCGTGATGGCGGCCCTAATGATCTGGCCGGCCGCGCGGTGATCGTGCATGCAAAGCGCGATGACTACGCCACCCAGCCATCGGGCGACTCCGGCGATCGCATTGCCTGCGGCGTCGTTCGCTGATCCGGAGTAAAGTCGCGCGTCTCACGACTCCAATCCCAGGGACGCGCGCATGAACCAGTTCAAGATCATCGGCCCCGCCGTGCTGCTGGCGCTTGGCGCCTGCAGCCGCAGCGAACCACCCGCTGCTGCAGTGCCGGTTCCAACCTGCCCGGGCGACAACGGCGGGCTGTCCCTGGCGCCGGGCTTCTGCGCCACGATCTTTGCAGACAATATCGGCCACGCGCGCCACATGACGGTCTCGCCAGCAGGCGTGGTCTACGTCAATACGTGGAGCGGCCAGTATTTCGGCTTCGACACGCCGCCGGCTGGCGGCTTCATCGTGGCGCTGCAGGACAAGGACGGTGACGGCAAGGCCGAGGTCATCGACCGCATCGGTGACGGCGTACCGCAGAAGGCTACCGGCGGCACAGGCATCGCGCTCTACAAGGATGCGCTGTATGCGGAACAGAACGACTATGTGCTGCGCTTCGCGCTGAGTGCAGACAATCCCCTGCCGCAGGGCAAGCCTGAAAAGGTCATCACCGGTCTGCCGCAGAGCGGCGATCATCCGATGCATCCATTCGTGATCGACTCCGCGGGCAAGCTGTTCATCAACTCCGGTTCCGAGAGCAACACATGCGAATCGCCGGCGCGCCAGCCCGGTGCGAAGGGCAAGACACCTTGCCCGGAGCTGCCGCTGCGTGCCGGCATCTGGCAGTACGACGCCAATGCGCTGAACCAGAAATTCTCGCCGAAGGAACGCTTCATCACCGGCCTGCGCAACTCCGGCGGCCAGGCTTTCGATGCGGCAGGCAATCTCTATGCTGTGCAGCATGGTCGCGACCAGCTTCCGGAAGGGTGGCCAAAGCTTTACACGATGGATGCCGGTCACGAGCTGCCGTCTGAAGTCATGGTGCAGGTGAAGGAAGGCGCCGACTACGGCTGGCCCACCTGTTATTACGACGGCACGCTCAAGGCTCTCGTCACTGCGCCGGAATACGGTGGTGATGGCAAGAGCACGGACAAGTGCGCAAACAAGACGCCCCCGGTGGCGGCGTTCCCTGCGCACTGGGCGCCGAACGATGTGCTCTTCTATTCAGGCACGCAGTTTCCGGAAGGCTGGCGTGGCGGTGCGCTCGTCGCGTTCCATGGTTCGTGGAATCGCGCGCCGGGTCCACAGGGTGGCTACGCCGTCGCCTTCCAGCCGATGACCAACGGCAAGGCCTCCGGTGACTACGTGATCTTCGCCGACGGATTCGCGGGCGCCGAAAAGGCACCGGGCCGTGCCGCGCATCGTCCTGCTGGTCTCGCGATTGGGCCGGACGGCGCGCTTTATATCAGCGACGACCAGAAGGGCCGCATCTGGCGCGTTACGCATCTGGGCAAGGGCGCAAGCACGGCAGTGGCGTCAGCGCCGGCGCCCACAGCCGCTGCCGCCGCCGCAGCATCGACTGCCGATCTCGCGCCGCCGCCAGGCTCCAGTGCAGAGCAGGTGGCCCTGGGCGCAAAGATCTTTCACGGGCAGGCCGCGGGCGGAAACTGCATGGGCTGTCATGGCTCTGACGGCGCCGGCACCATGGTGGGAGCGAACCTCATCGATGCCACCTGGCTGTGGAGCGATGGCGGAGTGGCAGGCATCCGGAACACGATCGTGAAGGGCGTGGCGGCTGCCAAGCAGTCGATGGGCGCGATGCCCCCGATGGGCGCGGCGCCATTGCAGCCCGCAGACGTGGATGCAGTTGCCGCCTACGTGTGGGCGATCAGCCACCGCAGCAAATAACGCGAGATCATCGCTCAGTGCGATGACGGGGTCATGAGCATGAACCCCGTCATCGTTCTCGCCCGCTGCATCGCATCCCGTCCCATGATTCGCAGCAGCATGCGCGCCATCAACGGAATGGGAGGCACGCGCCCGAACCGCTGCGAGACTTCACTGCTGTAGCGCACCTCCGTGCGCTGCCAGCCATGCGTCCGGAAGAAACCTTCCCAGTCCAGTGGAAAAAAGCGGAACGGCGCATTCGCGAGCATCGGGGTCTTCGACACCGCCTTCAGATGCACATAGACGCGCGCGGAAAAATATTCTGCGAGCCAGAACGCGAAGCGCGGCTGTGACAATAGATCCATGGCCAGTTCCGCGACCTGCGCTTCGGTCAGGTATGGAATCACCCCTTCGGTGAGCACCAGGATTTTCTTCGCGCCGGGCACGACCCGCGCGAGGAATCCGCGTCGTGCAGTGGGATTTGCAAGATCCACACCCACTCTCTGCACTTGGCAATGCGGCGTGTGCTCGCTCAGCACATGGTTCTTGTATTCGACGACATGCGGAAAATCCGCTTCCACCCAGCACAGTGACGGCGGCAGTTCCATCCGGTATGGCCGCGTATCAAGGCCGGCGCCCAGGTTGATCACGGCATCCACGCCATCGACGATTGCACGCTGGATGAACTCATCGATCAGCACGGTGCGCGCCAGCACCGTCCACTCGGTGTAGGGACTGATCCGCTTGAACGCGCGCGCGATGTCCTCGCCGCGTTCGGCCGTCAGCACCTTCGCCAGCGGATCGCGGAACATTGCGTCGGGGCGGTCCGATTCCTTGCCACGGTAGTACGCCACCCAGATGGCCGTGTCCGAAACATCCCTGATCTCAGCGAGTCGGGTCATGGGAAGCAGCATAGGGCCTGCCAGTCGTGTATCGAAGAAAAACTGGACTCCTGTCATCCAACGTCGCTCTAATGCGTTAAAGACTCGAGAACACAGAAGATCAGGGGGCGGAATGCGGTTACACAACGGCGCGCGCATCGGTGCACTGGCGCTGCTCGCAGCGCTACTGGGTGCCTGCGGGGGCGGTGAAACCGCCGCGACCCCGTCAGCACCGCCTCCACCGGTGCCCGTAGCCGCTGTATCCAAACCAGAAGCATTCCGCTTTCTCAATCAGGCCAGCTTCGGTGCAACCGAGACGGAAGCCGC
>JBDSGY010000260.1:0-4107 GCA_039918755.1 Steroidobacteraceae bacterium | reverse complement strand
ACATGCAGATCCTGCGCATGGCGTTCGAAGCGCAGAAGCGCAATCTGCAGGAAGCGTGGGACGCGCGACAGAAGGACCTGCCTTTCAACACGCCCGACGAGGCGCTGGCCCTTGCGTCCATTGTCGAGAAGGAAACGGGCCTCGCGAGCGAGCGCCGCCGGGTCGCGGGTGTCTACATCAACCGGCTGCGCATCGGCATGCGCCTGCAGTCGGATCCCACCGTGATCTACGGCATCCGCGACCACTACGATGGCAACATCCGCAAGCGCGACCTGGTCACCGATACGCCGTACAACACCTACACGCGCGCCGGTTTGCCACCGACACCCATTGCACTGCCCGGGCGCGAAGCAATCGTTGCCACGCTGAATCCGGACAAGACCGATGCGATCTTCTTCGTTGCCAGCGGTGACGGCACCGGTGGTCACTATTTCTCAGCCACTGTCGGCGAACACAATCGGGCGGTGCAACGTTACCTGGAACGGCTGCGCACACGGTCGATCGAGGCGGCGATCAATTCAACCGCCGCATCCGATCCACCGCCAGCAGATTCCGCTTCACCTGCAACTCCCGCCGCGCCTGCGCCATGACCCGCGGCCGGTTCATCACTTTCGAAGGCATTGAAGGCGCCGGCAAGTCCACGCTGCTGAAGTCGCTGGCTGCAACGCTCAGCGGGCGCGGCATCCCCGTGTGCGCCACGCGCGAACCCGGGGGCACGCCGCTGGCAGAGGAAATCCGCCAGCTCACGCTCGCGCGACGCAGCGATGGCATGCCCGCCACCACTGAGCTGCTGCTGATGTTCGCCGCGCGCGCGGCCCATGTGAAGCAGCGCATCGAACCGGCGCTGGCGCGCGGCGAGTGGGTGCTGTGCGACCGTTTCACCGATGCCAGTCGCGCTTATCAGGGCGGGGGCAGGGGGATCGACGCCGCTGCCATCGAGGCGCTGGCTGCCATTGCCCATCCGCAGCTCAGCCCGGACCTGACGCTGCTGCTCGACGTGCCACCCGAGACCGGGCTTGCCCGGGCCCGCGGCCGCGCCGACGGCGATCGCTTTGAAGACGAGACGCTCGCGTTCTTCACCCGCGTGCGTGCGCACTACCTGCAGCTTGCCCAAGGGGAACCCCAGCGCTTCCGGGTGCTGGACGCGACACGCAACCAGGCCGAGTTGCTCGCTGCCGCACTGCCATTGGTGGAGACGCTGTGACGCTGTATCCCTGGCTGGAGCCTGCGGCTGCGAAACTGCGCGCGGCGCGCGACGCGGGCAGGCTGCCACCCGCGTTGCTGGTCCACGAGGCCCCGGGGGCAGGCGGCATGGAACTGGCCCTGTACGCCGCCCAGCTGTTCTTCTGTACCAGCAGCCCCGGTCCCTGCGGACATTGCAGCAATTGCCGCCGCGTCGAGCAGCGCGAACATCCCGACTTCATCGTGGTGGGACCAGATCCCGAATCGAAGCTGGGTCAGATATCCGTCGACCAGGTGCGCGCGATCTCGGCTCATCTGTCACTCTCGAGCTACGAAGGCAGGGGCACATTCATCGTTTTCCAGCCTGCCGATGCGTTGAACCGCAATGCGGCCAATGCACTGCTGAAAACGCTGGAAGAACCCCGTGCCGATGCGCATGTGCTACTGGTCACCGCGGCTCCGAGCCTGCTTCCGGCCACCATCCGCAGCCGCTGCCAGAAGCTTTCCGCCAGCGCCCCCGACCGCGAGGGTGCGCTGGCATGGCTCTCGGCCCAGAAGCCCGCCCACCGGGCCGACTGGCCCGCTGTACTCGATGTGCTGGGCGTGGCGCCGGTACAGGCACTGGCCGCCGATGTGCCGCAGGTGCTGGCGATACGCCGCGATGTCCTGCAGGTCCTCAAGGACGCCAGTGAGGGCCGTATCGACGTGGTCCGAACCGCCGAGAGCTGGGCCAAGGATGAACTGCCGCTGCGTCTGCGCGGCATTGAGAACTGCCTCACAGGGCAGATTCTGGCAATGCGCTCTGGCGCCCGGTTGCAAGACGGCCCTTTGGACATAAATATAGGGGCAGCGTTGAGGCTGCTGGACGAGGTGCGCGAGCTGCAACGCCAGCTGGTCACGTCGCTCAACAAGCCTCTCGCGCTGGAACGCCACCTGTGGCAACTCAACAGGGCTGGCGGGGCCTGAAGCTGGAATACAGGAAAGACATGTCGCCCAAAGATCCGACGTCGCGCTCAGGCATCAACAAGCCCGGACTCCTGACGCTTACCATCAAGGACAAGAGCGCGCTGTACATGGCCTACATGCCATTCGTGCGCAACGGCGGACTGTTCATACCCACCAACAGCAACTACCGGCTCGGCGACGAAGTATTCATGCTGCTGAACCTGATGGGTGAAGACGAGAAGCTGCCGGTGGCCGGCCGCGTGATCTGGCTTACACCGAAGGGCGCGCAGGGCAAGCGCACGGCCGGAATCGGCGTGCAGTTCAGCGAGCAGGATCGCGGCCAGACGCAGAAGAAGATCGAGAATTACCTGGCCGGCGCGATCGCTGGCGAGAAGTCCACACACACGATGTAGATGCGCGCGCCTGCTGGCGCCGCGCCGCAATCAGACGGTGGCCGCCCGGCGCAATCCGCGTTCCAGGCTCGACAGTCCGCCCTTCAGCACATAGGCGTCGAAACCCTTTTCGACCAGGATGAACGCCGCCGCCGAACTGCGCCGGCCGGTATCGCAATACACGATATGCGGCTTGGTCTTGTCCAGCGCCGAAAGCTTCAGTCGAATGAAATACAGCGGAACGTTCAGCGCCGATTCCACTGCCAGGTTCTGGAATTCCGACGGCAGGCGCACATCCAGCCACACGCCGCCTTTCTTCGCCACCAGCTGTTCCGCCTGCTCGGCGGTCACCCACTGCAGCAACGGCTCGTTCATCAGCTCGCGGAAGTCCTGCTTGTTCAGCCGCATCAGCACGCCCTCGGTCAGCATCGTGACCGTGGCATTGCGCTTGGCTTCCGAGATCAATGCTTCCTCGCCAAAGGTGTCACCCACGCCCAGTTCGGCCAGCCGGATGCCATCCTTGTTGAGCGGCGTCTCGCGCGTGACCACGCAGCGGCCACTCACCACAGCGTAGAAATAGTCGCCTTCGGCACCCTGGCGGATCACCACGTCGCCGGCGCGATAGGGCATCCGCTGCATGCGCAGGAAAATGGCCTGGATATTGGCCGGCGGAATCTTCTGCATGGCGCGGCTCTGCAGCAGCGTAGTCATCCAGTCGTCGCCTTCGGAATTCTGGAACTGGGACTGCAGCTCCGACACCTCGTAGGTGCCGGTCTGGTCCCACGTGATCATCACATCGAGCAGTTCGCTGTCGATGGAGAGGTATTCCACGTTGTCCATGGCGCGGGCCGAGAATTCACGCGGCAGCTTGGCGGAGATGGGATTGCGCGCATCGGGTGTGCCACCCTTGATCACACCGATGGTGCGGTCGTCCTCGCGCAGTTCCACAGTGCCTGACACGATCCAGATGGTGCGTTTTTCCGTGTCGCCCTGCTTGAACAGAAGGCGGCCGGAATCCATTTCGCGAATGAATACCTTCCGGGCCAGGGCGGACTGGTTTTCCTTCTTCATGCCGTCGAGGGGCGCGAACCGGCGCAACAGCGCCACGTCTACGGGGCGACCCTGGTTCATCGATACATCCGATTCATAGGAATGCCGCGCAGTGCCATGATTAGCCGGGAAATACTAGCACGCTGCTCAGAGCAGCGACCAACCCGCGTCAGGCGCAAAACGTGAACCATGTTGCAGGGCCAGCTCATGCAGGCGAGCCTGCAGCCGTTGCGGCCCTTCGGATCTGGCCCATTGCAGCGGGCCGCCCCTGAATGGCGCAAAGCCGGCGCCGAAGATCACACCGGCATCCACCAGATCTGCATCGCTGACGATGCCTTCGCGCAGGCATGCCACGCTCTCGTTGGCAAGCGTCAGCATCAGGCGATCGGTGAGTTCCTGGGCGACGCCCGCTTCATCGACCGGCTGCTTCACGGCCTTGCCATCCACCCACTTGTAATACCCCTGGCCGGTCTTGCGG
Organism: Steroidobacteraceae bacterium; assembly: GCA_039918755.1. Lineage (GTDB taxonomy): Bacteria > Pseudomonadota > Gammaproteobacteria > Steroidobacterales > Steroidobacteraceae > ZC4RG30. The sequence continues at coordinate 60 of JBDSGY010000260.1, read as the reverse complement.
CCCAGGTTGCGTGCGGCGACCAGTTCTTCCAGCCGCTTCAGCGGCAGTGGAGGTTGCCGC
>JBDSGY010000259.1:0-6132 GCA_039918755.1 Steroidobacteraceae bacterium | reverse complement strand
TTGCCGAGCATGGGCTTGCCTTCGTGCGCCACCAGCAGGTCATGCATGTCATTCGCATGCTCTTCCTCGGTGACCAGGATGTCGGCCAGCATCTTGCGCGTGCCCGGATCGCGGTCGCCGAAGTAGCGAATCAGCTCCCGGTAGTGGTCCACTGCAATACGCTCGGCGATCAGGTTCTCCTTGATCATGTCGATGAGATTGTCGGCAACTCCATACTCTGATGCGGCCCTGGTTTCCAGACCTTTCGGGTTGAAGTCGGGCTTGCCGCCCAACTGATTGATGCGCTCCGCGACCTGCTGCACATGCGCGGCTTCTTCCTTCGCGTGCGCCATGAATTCCTGCTTTACGCCTTCACTGGATATTCCGGTGGCGCTCACGGCATGCATCGTATATCGCAACACGCACACGATCTCGGTTGCCAGCACCGACTGCAGGATGTCGATCGCGAGCTTCGGATCACCTTCATACGACGCCGTGATGCCGCCATCCTCGATATTGCGCCGTGCGCGTTCGCGCAGCGTCTGGACATCGGTCAGGAATGGCTGCGGCCTGTCGGTTGTCATTCCTGTCGGAGATGTCTGGCCCATGTTGGCTCCTGGAGATTGCTTTGAATAGATGCGTGGGACGCTAGAATGACTTCCGCCATCCCGCATGGAACAGCATATTGGATTCGGCAGGCACTCACGGCTGCCGAACCGCAGCAAGCACTGTCAGATGAGTCTTACAAAGCACCGCAATCTGCGCGCCGGCGATACGCCATGGTCGCTTTATAGAAAACCGTCCATCCACGGCACTCGTCTGCAACGCTCCGTGAGCGCCGACGTGGTGATAGTCGGTGGTGGAATCTCCGGCGCAATGATCGCGCAGGCTCTCACTCAAGCCGGCAGGAAACCACTGGTTCTGGATCGCCGCAGAAGCGCGCTGCAGGGATCGACGGCTGCAAGTACGGCGCTGTTGCAGTTCGAACTGGACACGCCATTGCTGACGTTGAGTCGCGCAATCGGACCACGCAAGGCGCAGCGTGTATGGATGGCATCGCACGAAGCGGTGAACGAACTGCGGACGCGCACCATGCGCCTGGGCATCACCGCTCACTTCAGCACGCGTCCGTCGCTGTACCTTGCGGGGAATGTGCTGGACGCGCGGGGTCTGGAGCGCGAAGCGAAGCTGCGGCAGAAGATCGGCTTGCCAAGCGAGTATTTGGGAGCAAACGCGCTGCGACATCACTTCGGCATCCGCAGGCAGGCCGCCGTGTTGAGCCACGGCAACGCCGAGGCCAACCCGGTGGAGCTTGCCGCTGGCTATCTGCGCTGGGCGCTGCGCCACGGCGCCCGCCTTCATGCACCGCACGACGTCGTGAATCTCGCCTGCGATCGGCGGGGCACCACGCTTGCCACCAGCGACGGCGTCGAAATCCGCGCGCGACATGTCGTGCTGTGCACGGGTTACGAGCTTGCCAGCATTGTCCCTGCCAGGCGCAACTCGGTGGTTTCAACGTGGGCCATTGCCACACGACCGCAACCCCGGACACTGTGGCCGCAGAAGGCATTGATCTGGGAGGCGTCCGATCCCTATCTGTATCTGCGCACTACGGGGGACGGTCGCGTCATCTGCGGGGGCGAGGACGAGCACTTCGCGGATGCCGGGAAACGTGATTCGCTGACTCCAGCGAAGACTGCGCGCCTCGAACAGAAGCTCCTGCGGATGTTTCCGCAGCTCGACAATCGTGCCGTCGTTGCATGGGCTGGCAGTTTCGGCGCGAACCTCCATGGAATGCCGACCATCGGCGTCATCCCGGGATATCCGCGCTGCTATTCCGTCATGGGCTATGGCGGCAATGGCATCACGTTTTCGATGCTGGCCGCGGATCTCATCACTGCCGCGATAGTCGGGAAGAAACATCCCGACGCGCCGCTGTTCGCGTTTCGCTAAGGCACCCGCTATTTCGGCGGTATCCGCTCGGTTCCTGCCGTGCCGCACTTCGCAAACTGCTTGGTCTTGATGTTCCGGCACTTCGCGGCCGGGACAGCCGTAACCGTGCATAGCTTTGCGGCTACGAATTTGCCGTTGTCGCGACACTTGCCGGCGGAATCGAGCGCCGGCGCCGCCAGCGCGCCGTGCGCCGCAAGGCCACCCATTGCCAACAGGGAGAGCAGTACCAGTTTACGACGCATGCGAAATCTCCTGCCGTGGCTGAACCTCGTTGCGGGCAGAAATGCCCACGATGCGACCATCGTCACTGTGATGCACAACAGCGGCGCGGCTGTTGCGGCCCTGGTCGATCTGCTGTCTGGAAAGTCCAAAAAAACTTTCATAGTCGGGAGCGCTGCGCTGCACCGGCGCATTGCGACGTCGATCGGACGCAAAGTTCAGCAGCAACAGGGTGCCGGACGTGCTGCCGAGCGCAATGGCGGCCTGGCCGATGAACAACGGCGAACCGAGCAGCACGGCCAGCGTGCCGACCATGGGGCGGCACAGCCAGAGCCAGTAGCCCCAAACCGCGGCGGTGGTGGTGTCTGAAAACAGTCGGCGCCGCCAGGGAAGGCGTCCGCGCACATTGATTATCAGCGAGTTGCTCATGGGTTCAGGCTAAGGCCGGCATTGCCGGCGATGTATCAGGGTGCGCAATCTAATCCCGCACGGCAGCGAGTGCGATGAAAAGTAGATTAAATCCCCGTAATTGTTGTCGCTTTATCGCGACTAGCGGCGCAGGCCCCGGTCCGGGCTAATCCAGCGGGCGCGCTTTGCCGAGCGGCGCATCAGCATCTGCGGATACGCCGCGACGGTGGCGGCGGTACTGATCAGCCAGAACACCAGTGGATACCAGATGATCCAGTAATAGTATCGTCCCAGTCCCTTGTCATAACGGCTGTCCAGCCACTTGCTCAGTGCGAACTGCAGCAGGCAGGTCACGCCCAGGATCAGCCCGCCGCCAGTTGGCACGAACGGGGAGTTGCCCGGGGGCAGCAGGCCGGCCGGCAGGACGAGTCCTGCGACCCACATCAGTGTCAGCAGCAGCACGAGATAGGACCAGACCACGCTGGCACACATCTCGAGCAACAGCGGCCACATATGACTCTGCCCGGGATGCGCCAGCACGCCGAAGTTCTTCACCAGCACCTGCGCGCCACCGGTTGCCCAGCGCAGCCGCTGCTTCCACAGGCCACGCAAAGTCTCGGGCATGAGTATCCACACCAGTGCATGCGGCTCGAAATTCACCCGCCATCCGGCTCGCTGCAGCTTCCAGGTGATGTCGATGTCTTCGGTGAGCATGTCGGCACTCCAGTAGCCGACGCTGTGCACTGCGGACCTGCGGAACGCGGTTATGACGCCGGATACCGTGAACAGGTTGCCGAAGTTCTTCTGCGCGCGCTTTATCATCCCGACGATGGCTGAGAACTCACCGATCTGGATTCGGCCCAGCAGCGTCGAGCGATTGCGGATGCGGGGATTGCCGGTGACTGCTGCGACCTGCGGATCGGCCGTGAAGTGGCGCACCAGCCAGTGCGCGCTGTGCGTATCAAGCAACGCATCGCCATCGATGCAGACCAGGATTTCGTGGCGGGCGAGCAGCGCACCTGCCTGCAGTGCCAGCGCCTTGCCCTGGTTCTGCGCCAGCTGCACGACACGCAGCTTCGGATGCCGGGCCGCCATGCGGTCGAGCACGTCCTGGGTGTTGTCGCGGCTGCCATCATTGATGGCGATGACCTCGAACTCCGGGTAGTCCAGGGCCAGTGCGTACGCCATGGTTTCCTCGGCATTCTCGCCTTCGTTGTAACACGGGATGAGCACACTCACCGGCGGCGAGTCCGGGTCTCGCACCGGTTCAGAATAGTTGGGCTCGTGTCGCTCGTGGCGCCAGTAGAACAGCACGGCGCCGATCATCCACAGGAAGGACATGAACAGAGGATAGAAGAACACGAACGAAAGGACCCGATGCCACAGGGATAGCAGCAAGGGGCTCATCGCGGAATTGGATCATTGTGTCTGCGGTACATCGGGCTTGATCGACAGGGACTTTCGAATGACGCTCCAGTTTGGATGGTTGTCGAACAGCATGTCGGGGTAGTAGGCAACGTGCTCGACGCCCATGCCGTAGAGGCTCGTTATGGTAGCCCCAATTTCGTCCGACGGGATCGGCTTGCTGTCCTGGCGCCAGTCCACCGTTTGGATTTCGAACACCACCTTCTTCATGGCACCGGGGATGTCTTTGATCCGGGCAACCAGCGCGCGATAAAACTCCGCTGGGTCCGACGCGTTTTCCATCAGCGGCATGGCCATGATGGCGGTGAAATCATAGTTCGCCAGCGAGTTCTCGAGCGCCTGCGAATACCACACTTCGGCCTTGGGACTCAGCACCACGCGCGCATACATGTTGCGTGCCGTCTTCAGCGCAGGCTCTTCCGCGCGCACCACGTCAGCCAGTTCCCTGGCGAACTGATCCAGTGCGTTGATCTTCAGGATGGTCCAGCGCCCGACCAGATCATCGCTGCGCCGGATCTCGGCAATGCTGCCGGGAAGCCCCCAGTCCTTGTACGCCTTGATGGCAAATTCACTGGCGTCCTCGTAGTCCGACAGTATCACGTCGTCGTGGAACAGCAGGCCTTCGAATGTCGCGTTACGCGCCAGGTCCTGGTAAATCTCGCGGATGGTCTGGCGGGCGCGCGACGAGAATGGCGAGAGTCGCGCGTAGCCCATGTTCACATGGTCGCTGCTCTCACTGGGCAGACTGACCACGCTGTCCTGGGCTCCCGGGGCATTCGCAGGCAGTTTCCACGCCAGCATCGGCATCCACGCATACACGCGCCTCACCTGCGTGCGGGTGCTGATCTGCCAGGCCACGCGGTTGAACAGATCCGAACGCATGGGCACATGCCTGTTGGGAAAGTACACCGCATCGGCTGAGCCATCGCCATCTGGGTCCGAGAAGGCCTGCAGATACACCGATGTGACGCCCAGCGAGACGATGCGATCCAGCAGGTGCCCCAGATTACGTTCCTGCTGCGCCGGATCGGCGTCGTAGATGTAATCCAGGTCGACGTGCATCACCTTCTGCGCGCGGTCGTTGTCCGACAGGTTCTGGTTGCGGAACGTGATCTCGCGATTGAGCTCCCAGAGCTGCAGATTGCGACTGACCAGAATGCGCCGGAGACGCGACAGCGGCGTATCGTCCATGTTGGCGCCATCATCCAGCGTCAGGCCGATCGTCATGCCCAGACCGTTCGCTGCATCCCGAAGTTCGGAGGTATAGCGGCCGTAGGGCCAGGCGATTACGCGCGGGGCGCGACCGACCCGTTTGCGGATGACATCGCGACTGCGCTGGAGATCCGAAACCACGCGTCGGCGATAGTCCGCTTCCTGTTCGTATTTGCCGGTGCTGCTGTTCCACAGCCGCGTCGTGGCTGCGGGTTGCAGATTGCCTTCCGGATTCCCCGGAATACCGCGATGCAGGTCGTAGCTGTGGCTGCCGATATCCACCAGGCCACTTTCACTGAGCTCGCGCAACTGCTGCCAGCTCATCAGTTTGTCCCGTGGAATCTCGTGGCCATCGAAGTTGACCTGCGCTGAATCTTCCTCCCAGCTGCCGACCACCGCGACCACCGAAGGTATGCGGAGCATCTTGAGCAGTGGCCACGCAAAGTCGTAGACCGACCGATAGCCATCGTCGAAGGTCAGCAACACGGCCTTTTCCGGCAGATGCGAACGCCCGGCCTGATCCGCGAGCACGTCGTCGACGCCCACGAAGTGATAGCCGTTGTTGCGCAGCCAGTCGATCTGCCGCACGAACATGGTGGGCGTGACGGCATATTCGGGGATCAGGGCTTTGTCCGGATCGGCGATTTCGTGGTAGCTGAGTACCGTCAGTTTTTCTCCCGTGGGCGCAGCGGCCATGGCGTGGGCGCCGATGAACGCAAGCACAAGGCATGGGAAGGACCGCAACAGCCATCCGCGCGACGAAGATTCGGACAAGTCGACGTACTCCTGATGTTGCATTGCGCGCCGGCGGCCCGCCGGGCCGGACCCGGGCGGGCGCTAGGATACATTTTGATTCAGCACGCCGGATGTGACGATTTCTTCACGGTGGCAAGCATCCGCGCTGGCCGCGCGGCGGCCGTGGCTCGAGGCGGCTCG
>JBDSGY010000258.1:0-6540 GCA_039918755.1 Steroidobacteraceae bacterium | reverse complement strand
AGTAAGTCTGCTGGTTGGGATTGGCGCCGCGCTCGATCAGCATCTGCACCAGTTCAGCGCCGGTGGCCTTCTGCGGCTGGTCGGTGTCGAAGGGATTGGCGCTGCGTCCGGCACCCATGCTGGCGATGGCCACATGCAGCGGCGCCTGGCCGTAGATGTCCCACTGGTTCACATCTGCCCCGGCCTCGATCAGCCGCTTGGCGATGTCGAAGTTGCTGTTGATCATTGCGATGACCATCGGCACCACGCCCGCGGGATCGGGCATGTTCACGTCGGCGCCGTGCTTGATGAGTATGTCAGCGCACTCGCGACAATTTTCGCGCGCCGCATACATCAGTGGCGTGAAGCCGCCGCGGTCCAGCGACTTGGAACGACTCTCGGCCGTGGCCACGCGCTGATAGTCGCGGATCGCGCTGCGTGCATTCACGTCCGCGCCAGACTTGAGCAGGAATTCGGTCATGGCCGGATGACGGCGTGCCACCGCCCACATCAGCGGCGTCTGGTCCCCCAGCTTCTCGCGGGCATCGACACTGGCGCCGGCCTTGATCAGCAGTTTCGCCGCGTCGATGTTGCCGGCCCGGGTGACCAGGTGGAGCGCCGTCTCGCCGTCGGCATTGGCGGATTTCGGATCGGCGCCGTGCTTCAGCAACAGCTGGATCAATTGCGTGTTGGCGATATCGGCTGCCAGCAGCATGGCGTTGACGCCATAGTTGTTGACCGCGCGCACATCCGCGCCGGCGTCTATCAGCCGCTTGGCCTCGGCCACGTCGCCACCGTAGGCCGCCCATTGCAGAGGCGTGCTGCCATCCGGACGACGGGCGTCGACGTTTTCCTTGACCGCAAAAGCGGGCGCGGAACCCATCAGGATCGCCGCAGCGACTGCGGCGGCAGCACCGTATTTTCTCCCCCCCGACATGATCAGACCTCGCTGAACGAGCCGGTGGAATCACCGAACTTGTCGATATTGACGCCAGCGCGCTGCGCCATCGTCAGCAGGATATTGGCGTGCGGCGTGTCCTTGGGCATGGCCAGATGCTGGTTGCCCTTGATGCCGCCGCCCTTGCCCGCGATCAGCTGCGGCAGCGGGTTGTTGTTGTGCAGGTCGCTGTTGGCCATGTTCGAGCCGAACAGGATGATCGAATTGTCGAGCATGTTGCCGTTGCCTTCCTTGATCTTGGAAAGGCGCGTGATGAACTTGTTGAAGTGGTCGGTGTTGTAGGCCTGCACGCGCACCAGCTTTTCCTGCTTGGCCGGGTCCTCGCCATGATGGGACAGGGGATGGAAAGCCTCGTCCACATTGACCGAAAGAAAGGTGCGCATCGACGCTTCCTTGATCAGGCGCATCGAAGCGATGCGCGTCTGCCCGGTCTGGAAGGCCAGCACCATCATCTCGTACTGGATGTCCACCAGTTCGCCGAAGTCGTCAGGAGCGCCGAGCGGTGCGTCTGGCAGATTGCCCAGGCTGTCGGCCTTGGCCATCAGTTTCTGCACACGCCCCTCGACCTCACGCACCGATTCAAGATAGTCATTGACCAGCGCACGGTCGGTCGCGCCAAGCGTGCTGTTCAGACCTTTGCTGGCCTCCTGCACGTAGTCGAGGATGCTGCCCGTGAAATTCAGGCGCACCATCCGGTCGGCGTTGGAGTCACCGACGCCAAACATCGTAAAGAACACCTTGCGCGGATTGCCTTCCAGAGGCAGGCCGGCGCCACCCTGGCGATAATTCACTGAACCGCCGGGTTCACCGCACAGCTCCAGCGAAGACAGCGGAGTGTCCGTGCCAAGCTGCTTGGCCGCGATCTGGTCGATCGACATGCCGGTGGTCGGGCCGCGCGGGCTGCGATCATCCGGGCTCAGGCAGGTGAGCCACGTGGATTCGATGATGCCGTGCGGATTCGAGCTCTCGCCCGGCTTGTTGCGCAGGCCGCTGACAACGGTGACGTAGTCCCGCATTGGCTCCAGTGGCTTGAGGATCTTCGAGAACTCGAAGTCCCGACCAGTGGTCTTCGGGGTCCAGAACTGCTGTACCGCGCCATGCGGGAAGTAGACGAAGCCGAGGCGCGGCTTGATGGCCGCAGCGGTCTGTGACCAGGCCGTGTGCGCGGGAATCATCGCGTCGAGCAGCGGCAGGGCAATTGCGGCGCCGGCACCTTGCAGAACCGTGCGGCGGGAAAGGTGCTTTTTGCTCAGGAACATGGCGCTAGCCTCCAGGCCTTCAGGGAGCGGACGAAACTGTGGTGGAAACGATGTTGGACGCCTGCGCCGTCGTGGCTGCAGGCAGTGCGGCCGGCGCTTCCCGCTGGCGGAACGCCGCGCTGTTCACAACGCCCAGCACGATGTCCTCGAACTTGTAGCCGTCGGCGGACGAAGCCCGCACGATCTGGCGCACGGTTGGCATGTCGCGGTATTCCACATGGCGACCCACGGCGTAGGTCATCAGCTTCTCGGTGATGATCTGCGCGAACTGGTCCTTGCGGGCTGCCAGCGCCTTGTGCAGGTCCGCCGGGCCGGAGAGCTGCGTGCCGTCCGGCATCGTCGCCTTGGTGTCGATCGGCAGGCGTGTCTGGGCATCGACGGAGTGGAACTGGCCCACGGTGTCGAAGTTCTCCAGCGCGAAGCCCAGCGGATCCATGACGCTGTGGCAGGAAGCGCAGGCCTTGGCACGACGGTGCAACTCCGTCTTCTCGCGGACCGTCGTAGGCCGGTTCAGCGCGCCGCCGGCGACATTGAGGTCGGGAACGCCGGGCGGGGGATTGGCCGTCGGCGTGCCCAGTATGCGCTCCAGGATCCACGCGCCGCGCAGCACCGGCGCCGTGCGGTTCGGGTTGGCGGTGAGCATCAGAACTGCGCCCTTGCCCAGCAAGCCGAATCGGTTCGGGTCCTGCAGCTTCACGCGGTGAAAGCCGTTGCCGCGCACATCGGTCATGCCATACAGCTGCGCGACCTGCTCATTGATGTACGTGTAATCGCCGGTGAGCAGGTCGACCAGGCTCTGGTCGGAGCGCAGCACGCTGTCGATGAACATTTCCAGTTCCTGGCGCAGGGCAGGACGCGGATCATAGACGCCGCTGGCGAAACCGAACTGGCCGCGATTGGGCACGATGGCATCGAGCTTGGCGACGTTCAGCCACTGGAACGCAAAATCGCGTGTCAGCGAGATGCCGCGGTCATCGCGGATCATGCGATGCACCTGGGCTTTCAGCACGGCAGGCTTTGACAGCTCATTCCTGACTGCGAGCTGCAGCAGTTCGTCATCGGGCAGGCTGCTCCAGATGAAGAACGACAGGCGCGAGGCCAGTTCCAGATCGGTGAGTTCGCGCGCGCCGGCGTCAGCCGCCGCTTCTGCGCGGTAAAGGAACAGTGGGCTCGCGAGCACCGCGGACAGCGACTCGCGCACTCCGACGTCGAACGTGTCGCCGTTCTTGCGCGACTTGTCATAGAACCGCATCAGCGGCGTGAGGTCCGCGTCGGTAACTGGACGGCGGAAAGCCTTGCGGGCCAGGTTCTCGACAATGCGGCGCGCGCAGGCGGGCTCGTCCGCCGCCGTTGCAGGCTTGCAGATGAAGATCTTCTGCCGGCTCAGCGAGTCACTGACGCCGGTGATCTTCACGGGGCCCTTCACATACATGGCATGCACGGCCGGCACGCGCTGCTGGCCGCCTTCCAGGGGATTGAAGCCGCGACCGTCGTCCGAGTGACCCGGCGAGGCGCTGCGATCGTCGTGCTCGGCATAGCTGCGGCGCAGGAAGGTGACCGCCACCGTGTGCTGGCCCGCCGTCGCACGGAAGGGGATGTCCTTCAGGCGACCATTGATCCTGGCCACCGCATCGTCCAGACGCTGGTCGATGCCTTTGTGATCTTCCTCGCCGCCGATGACGGTGCGGTAGAACTCCTTGCCGTCAAGCAGCGCGATCAGCGTGTTCTCGAATTCCATGTTGGGCACGGTGCGGGCGAGCGCCATGTCACCAACGCTCAGCAGGTAGTCGCCATCGGCGAGGAACACATGCTGGGCCGACATGCCGCCACGGGTGCCGAATGGCATGCCTTCCTTGTACCGCTGCTGATTGCCGGTGCCTTCGGCGGGACGCGCCGCGAGCGACAGGATCATGTTGGGCACCGGGCCGTACGTGCTGTCGAGCGGCACGGTCTTCGGGTCGCCCACGGCATAGAGCGCCAGTGTGCGCGCGGAAGAGACCGCCTGGTCGAGGAAGGCCGGCGTGAAGCGCAGCAGTTCGGCGTCGGTGTCGAACCCTTCCTTCAGTTCATCCTGCGGCAGGTAAAGCGCCGCGTCGATGTTCAGGCCAATGAGTTCGCGGATGGAATTGGCGTATTCGCGGCGATTTAGCCGGCGCAGCGGAATGGCGCCCACGTAAGGGCTGGTCTGGCCCTTGTCGAGCGTCGTCTCCAGCCACGAAACCATGCCGGCCACCGCCTTGCCATCGGGCTGCTTTTCGCCGGATGGCGGCATCAGGCCGCTCTTGAGTTTCTTGATCGCGGTTTCCCAGACCTTGCCGTCCTTCGGCACGTCGTCGACAGACATGGTGTCGAACGCCACGCTGCCAGCCCAGTCCTCGGTGTTGTGGCACTTGAAGCAGTACTCTTCGACCAGCTTCCACTGCGCATGTGCGTCGCCCACTGGCGGGGTCGCCGCAGGTGCCGCCGCGGCGGACCAGGCCGGGGAGACGCCAGCCAGCGCGCCGCAGCACGCAATGATTGCCAAGATCCGCCCGCTTCGCATCGAAATCACCTTCGCGCCCCCTCCAGAATCGGTTGCCGTGGTCCCTGACCGGGACACGCAGCTACTAGCTCCCTAGTATAGGAGCGCAGTTCTTGACAGGGGTTCAATCTGTGATCGATAGTTATCCATATGGATAACTATTCTCACGCGCTGGGAAACGTCTTTTTTGCATTGGGTGATCCGACCCGGCGGGCCATCGTCCAACGCCTGGCCGACGGTGCATCTGCGGTATCCGAACTGGCATCACCATTTGCCATGGCACTGCCGTCGTTCATGAAGCATCTGCGCGTGCTGGAACGCGCCGGGCTCATCCGTTCCAGCAAGACAGGTCGGACCCGCACCTGCATGCTCAAGCAGGGTGCGCTGGACGGTGCGGAGCAGTGGCTTGCCCAGCAGCGAATGATCTGGGAAGCGCGCGCCGACCGCATGACCAGTTATGTCGAGCAACTGCACCAACAGCGGAAGAAGAACAATGGCTACGAATAACGAACTCGACCTGGTCATCACCCGCCTGGTGCGTGCGCCCCGGGCATTGCTGTGGGAAGCGTGGTCGGATCCCAGGCACCTGAAGGAATGGTGGTGCCCCAAGCCATGGATTACGGAGGTGCTGGCCTTCGACTTCCGCCCGGGCGGCGCGTTTCACACGCGCATGCGCGGACCCGACGGCGGAGTCAGCGACAATCCGGGCTGCTTCCTCGAGATCGTGCCGCTGGCGCGAATCGTCGGCACCTCCGCGCTGGTGGCGGATTTCAGGCCGGCGCCAGACCCGTGGATCTCCATCACCTCGATCTTCAGCTTTGAGGACGAAGGCGAGGGCACGCGCTACACCGCCACCTGCCTGCACAAGAACAAGGCCGGGCGCGACCAGCACGTGGAGATGGGATTCTTCGACGGCTGGGGCACGTGCATGACGCAGCTTGAGGACTACGCCCGCGGACTGCAGTCGTCGAACCTCAGGTAACCTTCTTTACAAATCCTGACTTCAGGCCCATGGCGCCGATGCCCTCGATCCTGCAGTCGATGTCATGGTCCCCTTCTACCAGCCTGATGCCCTTCACTTTGGTGCCTACTTTCAGGACATTGGATGATCCCTTGATCTTCAGGTCCTTGATCACGGTGACCGTGTCCCCGTCCCTGAGTTCGGTGCCGTTGGCGTCACGCACTACGCGAGCGCCGGGACCGGGCACCTCTTCGGCCGTGCGAGGCCACTCGTGGGCGCATTCCGGGCAGACATAATTGCTGCCATCCTCGTACGCGAGCGAGGAGGTGCAGATCGGGCAGGGCGGGGCTGTATTCATGGGGCGGCATTCTGCACCATGGGATGTACGATACGAACGATGGAAACCATGCGATGCCCCTGAACCTGCCGCCAGCCCTGGTCGCCATCGGTCTGCTTGCGCTGTCGAACGTCTTCATGACCTTCGCCTGGTATGCGCACCTGAAAAACCTGTCGGGTCGGCCCTGGTTCATCGCGGCGCTGGCCAGCTGGGGTATCGCGCTGTTTGAATACCTCCTGCAGGTGCCGGCGAACCGCATCGGCTACCGCACCCTGTCATTGCCGCAGCTCAAGATCGTGCAGGAAATCGTGACGCTTGCCGTGTTCGTGCCCTTCGCCGTCTTCTACATGCGCACGCCGATCAGGCTCGATTATCTGTGGGCCGGCCTTTGCATGGTCGCCGCGGCATGGTTCATGTTCCGCGGCGGGGCTCGGGCGTGAACCACTACACACGGACTGCGGTCGCGCTGCACTGGCTGACCGCCGTGCTCGTCATCGGCGCGCTGTGCGTGGGCTGGACCATGAC
>JBDSGY010000257.1:0-2810 GCA_039918755.1 Steroidobacteraceae bacterium | reverse complement strand
GCCGTTGTTCGTGGAAGGTTACGGCGCGCTTGCGCCGGTGTATGAAGAGCTCCCGGGTTGGACTGAATCCACGGTGGGCCTGACCCAATACGACCAGCTGCCGGTCAATGCACAGCGCTACCTGACGCGCATGCAGGAAGTAGTGGGCGTGCCGGTGGATATCGTTTCCACTGGTCCGGATCGCGACCAGACCATCGTGCTGCGGCATCCATTCGCCTGACGCGCCGGGGCGCGGCCATCCATACAAGACAGAGGGGTCCGTGATGTCCAAGTATCCGAACACGATCCAGTTCACGGGGCTCAATCGGCCGGTGCAGCTCGAAGTGAGCCGGCCCAACCTCGAAGTGGAAGGCGTGATTCCTCCGGAAGTGCAGGGCGCCTTCTTCCGCGCCGTGCCGGATCCGGCCAATGCGCCGCTGTTTGAAGACGAAATTGCGCTGTCGGGAGACGGCATGGTCAGCCGCTTTCTGTTCACGAATAGCAAGGTCGATTACGACATCCGCTACGTGCGCACCGCCCGGTACGAAGCGGAAAAGAAGGCCGGACGCTCGCTGTTTGGCAAGTACCGCAATCCGTATACGGATCTGCCGGAAGCGAAGGGCATCGACCGCACCGTTGCGAACACCACGCCCATCTGGCACGGCGGCCGGCTGCTGATGACCAAGGAGGATGGCCGCGCGTACCAGGTGGATCCGCATTCGCTCGAGACCGTGGGATCGTTCGATTTCAACGGTAAGCTGCGTTCACCCACCATGACCGCGCATCCGCGTGTCGATCCGGTGACCGGCGAATTGTTCTTCTTCGGTTACGAGGCCGGTGGGCTGTGCACTACCGACGTGGCGTATTGCATCGCCGATGCGGATGGCAACCTGACCTCCGAGCAATGGTTCAAGGCGCCGTATTGCGCGTCGATCCACGATTTCTGCATCACCGAGAAATACGCCATCTTCCCGATCTATCCGACTACTTCCGATCTGGATCGGCTGAAGGCGGGCGGAGCGCACTGGGCGCACCAGCAGGATCTCGAAAGCTGGGTCGGCATCATGCCGCGCTACGGCAGCGTCGACCAGATGCGCTGGTTCAAGGGACCGAAAGGCGTTTCGGCCTTTCACATGACCAACGCTTTCGATGATGGCGATGTGGTGCACATGGATCAGTGCCTCACGGACACCAATGCATTCCCGTTCATGCGCGAAGCCGGTGGCATCCAGCGCAACCAGTGGGAACTGCAGGGCGGCCTCACGCGCTGGAGTTTCGACATGAGCAAGCCGGGCGACAGCTTCGGCATCAGCATGGTCGGACCTCCGGGCGACCTGCCGCGACTGCGCGATGCGGATCAGGGCCGTCCCTACGATGTCGTGTGGCTGCCCAGCATGAACCCGCAGGCCAAGGGGCCGCCTTTGAGCGGCGGCCCGGTGGGTACCACGTTCAACGCGTTGCTGCGCGTCGAGATGAATACCGGCAAGGTCGACATGTTGGGACTTGATCCAGGCATGGCCATCAACGAGCCCGTGCACGTTCCCGCGAGCACGGCCGGCCGCAGCGGATACCTGATATTCACCGTGGATCGTGCCGCCGGCGATGACTTCACCAGCGAACTGCTGATCGTGGATGCGGACAACATCACCGCGCCGCCCGTGGCGCGGGTAAAGGTGCCCGTGCCGATGCGGCCGCAGGTGCACGGCTGGTGGGTCTCAGCAGCACAGCTGGCGAGGGCGAAATAGCGTTCCCATGACGCAATAAAGGTTTCCGGCGCGGCTAGTTGTGGCCCATCCTGCAGGTCAGTCTCGCCTGGCGCTTCTAGTTTCGGGACACTGGGGTCCCGTACGCCTTGCCTGTCACCGGATTCACATAGTGGAACGGTGGCAGGAAGTTCTTGGGGTAGAGGTCGAACGGAAATGAGGGCGGACCATCCGGCGGATTGGCCGGTGTGATTCCAGGTGGCGCCCGCTGCGCCAGATCCTTCCACCCGGTTTCATAGGGCGCGAAGTAAGTGTTGATCTGCTGGTCGTGGTGGAACATCCAGCGCCCGTCACGCTTCACGAACTGGTTTTCATAGATCCCGCCCATCCACGTTGCGCCGCGGCCGTAGTTGCCCATCATGCTCAACGCGCGCGCACGCAGGTTGGCGGTGTCGCCCGCCTGGCCCACGTGGATCACCATCTGGAACTGCATGTGGTTGTGCAGCACGCCGTCGTCGAGACCCGCCTGACCGTACAGGTTCAGGTGCCGCCGCACGGCCGGCCGACCGCTGTAGACGCCGCGCTGCGCGATTTCAATCACGCCGTCTTCTGCAAACAGTGCGGACAGTTCGTCCCATAGCAGGGTGGACAGGTAGTACCCGTAAGCGGTTTGCAGGTTTTCGATCGAGGCGCGGTCTTCGACGGCGGTGATCTGCTTTGCCACGGCCGCCAGCGCCCGGTCGGCATCAACCGGGTCTGCGGGCATGCGGTTCGGACGCGCATCCGCGGCCCTGGCACCGCGAACCGGATGGGCGTAGTGGAAGGGCGGGACGAATGCGTGATCGTAGGTGCTGGGCACCCCGCCCGGGGCGTCGGCCGCCATGGACGGCTCATAGCGCGTAGCAGCCAGTGAAGTCTTGCCCCAGCCCTGCTCATACGGCGTGATCATCGTCGGATAGAGGTGCATGCGGCTGATCTTCCAGACGCCGCCCTCATGGCGATATTCGTTCTCATAGATTCCAGTCGACCATTCGTGGAAGTCGCCCTGGCGCGCCAGTTGCGCGAACAGGTGCCACCGGCCTTTGGCGGTCTTGCCCTGCGCATCGACATGGGTGATGGGCTGCAGCT
>JBDSGY010000256.1:0-8645 GCA_039918755.1 Steroidobacteraceae bacterium | reverse complement strand
ACCTTACTCGCGGCGCGTTGCTGGATCATGCCGCTGCCGTTCATGCAGCGGTCGAGCCGTAGCGCGCGCGATAGCCTTCCATCGCCTGCAGCGCATCCGCCGGCAGCAGGCTACTGCCGGAACGCATGCTGTCGATCAGGCCACCGAGAGTGAGGATGGCCACGCACGGAATGCCATACAGACGCTGCACTTCCTGCACCGCTGATTCCGCCAGGTCGTTGCCGGCCGCGTCGCGGCCGCGCTCCTGCCGATCCAGCGCCAGCGCCACGCCTGCCGGCGTTGCACCGGCGGCGCGGATGATCTCGATGGATTCGCGGATCGCGGTGCCGGCGGTGATCACGTCATCGACGATCAGCACGCGACCGGAAAGGGCGCGACCGACGATGGTGCCGCCTTCGCCGTGGGCCTTGGCCTCCTTGCGGTTGTAGGCGAAAGGCAGGTTGCGCCCATGTTGCGAATACAGCGCGGCGGCAGCCGTCGCCACCAGCGGAATGCCCTTGTAGGCCGGCCCGAACAGCATGTCGAATTCGAGCGTGGACCCGTTGATCGCACCGGCATAGCAGCGACCCAGCACCGCGAGCGACGCGCCATCGTCGAAGGAGCCGGCATTGAAGAAATAGGGGCTCACCCGCCCGGATTTCAGCGTGAACTCGCCGAACCGCAGCGCCTTGCGCGTCAGTGCCAGCCGGATGAACTCGTTCTGGTATTCCTGCATCGCCCACGCCTCGCGCCACGCCAAAGCCGCTATCATGCGGCGGGTGCGCATCATAACCTTCACCGGCAACGGCTTCATGGACTACGCGTTTTGAGTGCTGCCGAAGTGCGCAGGCCGATCTGGCATGGCGTCCGTCCGTATCTCGAGAAGGAATCCCTCGCGGCATTCTTCGTCACCGTTTCTTCCGGGTTTCCATACGCAATGATCGCCGCTACGCTGACCACGAGGCTGGCACAGGACGGAATAAAGAAGAGCACGGTCACCGCCTTTTCGCTGGCGTTCCTGGTCTACAACCTCAAGTTCCTGTGGGCATGGGTGGTGGACAGCGTGCAGTTGCCGCTGATCGGCCGCCTGGGCGCGCGCGTTTCCTGGATCCTGTTCGCGGGCTGCCTGGTCATTGCAGCAGTGGTCAATCTCGCACTGGTCGACCCTGCCGCGAGCGTGCAGGCAACGGCCGTCGCGGCGATTCTGGTGGCCGCCGCTGGCGCCACCTATGACATCGTGATTGACGCCTATCGAATCGAAACGCTCAAGCCCCATCAGCTGGGCACCGGCGCGGGCATGAGCCAGTATGGCTGGCGCATCGGCTCCACCGCCGCCGCGGCAGTCACATTGATAGTTGCCGGAAGACTCGGATGGCATACAGCCTACCTCGTGAGCATCGTGTTCGCGTTGCCGGCGATGATTACCGCGCTGGTGATGGGCGAGCCGGCGCGTCACGTGGTGGTGAATGCGCGTCGCAGCCTGGCGGAAGTCGGCCACTCGATCATCGCGCCATTTTCCGAGTTCTTGCGACGCTCCGGCGCGTGGCTGGTGTTGCTGTTCATCCTGCTGCACAAGATCGGAGATACGCTGTCGCAGCTCACTGTGCGCCTGCTTTTCAATGATCTCGCGTTCACCAATGATGAAATCGCGGTGTACGACATTGGCATCGGCTTCTGGGCCTATCTCGTCGGCATCTTCATCGGGGGTGCTCTGTACGCCAGCATGGGCATGAAACGCTCGGTGCTGCTGGCGCTCGTGCTCATGGCGGTGTCGAATCTGAGTTTTGCGCTGCTGGCCGCGGCAGGCCACAACACCTTGGGTCTCGGCGCATCGATGGCATTCGAGAATGTCGCCAGCGGCTTCGGCGGCGTGGTCGTGGTGGCCTATTTCTCTGCGCTGTGCAACCTGCAGTTCACCGCTTCGCAGTACGCGCTGATCTCCGCTGCCGCCAGTGTCGTCGGCCGCGTGCTTACCGGCTCGACCGCGGGCGCCTTCATCGAGCGCATGGGCTACGTGAACTTCTACCTGCTGACCGCCGTGGCGGCGCTGCCGGGCATCTTGCTTTTCTGGTACATGATGCGCAGCGGCATGGTGGATCGGGCGCTGGGTGATGCGGGCAAGAGTGAAGTCGGCAAGAGCGACGCTGGCAGCCTCACGTCGTGAGCACCGTGCTGCCCGCCGGCACCGTCTTCGCATCCCTCGCCGATCTTCCCGAGGGCGCCACGCGCGGCTTCGACCTCACCAGTGAAGAATGGCCTCTGCGCGGCTTCCTCGTGCGTGTCGGCGATGCCGTGCATGCCTATCTCAATCGTTGTCCGCACGCCGGTCGGCCACTGAATTTCCTGCCGGATCGATTCCTGTCGCCCGACGGGGAGCTGATCCAGTGCGTGGCGCACGGCGCACTGTTCGAAAAGGAATCGGGGCTGTGCATCGCCGGACCCTGCGTCGACGATTCGCTGAAGCGCATCGCCGTGGTGCTTGTCGATGGTGAAGTGCGGCTGGCGGAAGATCTGGATACGGACCGGCTGGCAAAAAGCCCCTGGTAAGCGCGCGCCCGCGCTTACTCGAACAGATCCAGATCGCTGAGTGCATCGGCCCGCAGACCTCGGGCCTCGTCCATGGTCGATTGCACACTGCCAAGCTCATCTTCGGAATCTTCGCGGTCTGCCGCCAGGCCTGGATCCTCCGGAGGCTCCGCTGCCATCAGCGAACCTGCCCGGCAGCGTGTAACCCAGTCGTCGAGCTCGATCTCTTCGATGTCGCCATCCGCGTGCTGGATTTCCACGACGCGCTCGTCGTCATCGGTGGCGACCACTTCGAACAGCTGGCCGTGGCTGCGATACCAGTCGCCGACGATCGGGTCGATGCTCTGCGAATTGCTCATGCCAAGCCCTCCGGACAGATGTGGCGCGTCAGTCGCTGCTATCCTGCTCCCGCACCAGTCCAGTCACAAGCGTCGCTTCTTGCGCACAGCACCATGATCGATCATCTGCTCAAGTTCTTCGTCACCTTCCTCGTGGTGGTAGAGCCCGTGGGCGTAATCCCCATTTTCATTGCCATGACAGATGGTGTGACGGAAAAGGATCGCCGCCGCATGGCGCGCAAAGGTGTGATGATTGCGGGGCTGATCTTCCTGCTGTTCGCGCTGGGCGGTGGCGCCTTCCTGCGCACGCTGGACATCAGCCTGGATGCGTTCCGCATCTTCGGCGGGCTGCTGCTGTTCCTGATTGCGCTCGAGATGGTGTTTGCGCGCCCCTCGGGGTCACGCACGTCCAGTAATGAAGAAGCGGAGTCGATGCAGCGCACGGATATCTCGGTGTTCCCGCTGGCGTTCCCGTTCATCGCCGGTCCCGGCTCGCTCGCCACGATCCTGCTCGCCTTCGGTCCGGCCCAGCGGGACCCGCTACTCTTTGGCGGGCTGATCGCGTGCGTGGCGATTGCGCTGGTCTGTTCCCTGCTTACGCTGTACCTGGCGTCCCCGAACATGCGGCTGATGGGCGTGACGGGTGCCAATGTGCTGAACCGCCTGTTTGGCGTGGTGCTCGGCGCGCTGGCCGTGCAGTACGTTATCGATGGTCTGCGCGGCAGCCTTATCGGGGGCTGATCGCCGGCGCGTCCTCGCGCAGCCGATCACGAAGCGCCAGCAGTTCGCTGCCGGGTTCGGCCTTGCCGGCGATGCTGTCCATGAAATTGGCCAGCAGCGTCACCGCGGTGCGCTTGCGCCCGGTCGCCTGCGCGAAGCGGATCATTGCAATTGCTTCGGATTCCGCACCGGGGGTGAAGGCGGGGTTCGCACTCATTCCCGCTTCCGCCGCCGCAAAGGCCAGCGGCAGTTGTTTCATCGCGATCAGCGGTGGAATCAGCCCGCGCAGCAGTTGTGAGAAGCCGCGTGGCTCTGACCAACTTGCACCTGCTGTCAGGATGGCAAGCACGTCGCTACGAAGATCCGTCGGCGCTGCCGCCGCCAACCACTGCTTCATGGAGGCAATGGCGCGATCCGGCTCGCGCACCCGCACATCGCGATACAGCCCGTCGATCATGCGCTGCCGTTCCAGCCCGCGCTCGTGGGCCAGGCGCTCCTCGGTCCGTTCGGGGCTTACCTTGGGCTGGAAGCCCAGTTCCATCCGCCGCATGTACACCGCGCCACCAATGAAGGCGTAAACCAGCAGCAGCAGCAGTTCCAGCGAAGCGATGCGCAGCACGCTCCACATGCCCGAGCCGTTCACGATGAACGCCGCGAATGCGCACAGTCCGATCCATAGCACCGTCAGCACGTAGCACCGGCCAAGCCCCCGCACCAGGTTCGCCATCGCGACGGGATTCACCGCATCGCGCGCGCGGCCCGAAATGGCCGTGGCCCCGATGGACGCGGGGAACAGCAGGACCGCGGCGGCGACCGCCGGCCACACCGGAAGCGACGGGTTGAAGAACAGCACGCCACCTGTCACAGCGATCAGAAACGGGTGGACCCAGCAGCGCGGGTCGGCAATGGGGCTCAGCATCTCGGCCGTTGCAGCCGAGGTTTCGGCCACTCCATTGGCAGCGTCGTCGATCAGCGCAAATGCGAACTGGGTAAGCCAGACCATCAACAGCATGATGGCGAGAAGGCCCAGCAGCTGCGTCGGGAGGCTGCCTGCACCTACCGCCAGCACAAGCGCCAGCAGAAGCGAGGACAGCGCCACGAACAGCAGGCTGGCCATTTGAAAGGGCATGCGCAGGGCCTTCAGCAGCTCCATCTGGTGTCAGTTTTCCTGCAGTGACTGACGACGACAGAAGCCCGGTTGGCAATTCAGGAAATTCATCTCGTCATGCGCACTTTTGAGACCCAGTCGACATGACTTTGCCATCGAAATCAGGGAATATGGAGACACATTAGCTGTCTCAGCAATAGCATCCTAGGCAATTGCAGTGTCGGCAAATGCAGTCAGGACAATTAAGAGGTTCATCATGTCAGACGTCGTTACCACCATTACTGTTTTCCACACCCTGGCCGCAATCGCCATCTTCTCGTTCATGATCGTTGGCGTCATCGGCACGGTGCAGCGCAAGCGTCAGTCGTAAGACTGACCCGTTCATAGCAGAGGTCATGCACCGCATGGCCAAGCCGCTCGCCGCGCTCCTCGAAACGCGTGGTGATACGGCCCGGGTTGCGTGGCATGTAACTCCCGTCGGCTGATCGGTTGCGCAGGCCGGGAACGGCGTCCAGCACCTCCAGCATCCACTCGGCATAAGGCGTCCAGTCCGTTGCCAGCTGCAGGGTGCCGCCTCGTTTCAGGCGCGTCTGCGCCGCTTCCGCAAAGGCGCGGTTCACCAGCCGCCGCTTGTGGTGGCGCTTCTTGTGCCAGGGATCCGGGAACAGGACCAGGATCGCGTCGAGCGATTCAGGCGGGATACTGTCCCGCAGCAGTTCCACCGCGTCGTGCTGCACGATGCGCAGGTTGGCAAGCCCCCCCTGCGCTGCCTTCAGCAGCAGGTGGCCCACGCCCGGCGGGTGCACTTCGACTCCAATGAAATCCTGCTCGGGATGCCCCATCGCCAGCGCCAGCAGGTTGGCGCCGTTGCCAAAGCCGATCTCGAGAGTGCGCGGCGCGTCGCGGCCGAACAGTGCCGGCAAGTCCAGCGGGCCGGCACCGTATTCCAGGCCGTAACGCGGCCAGTATTCATCCAGTGCGCGCTGCTGCGCGTCGGTCAGGCGTCCGCCGCGCACCACATAGCTGCGGATCTCGCGACGCCTCGGGGCTGCTTCATCCTGCTCGCCGCTCAACTTCAACCCTCCAGCTCACTCCAGCGCGCAAAGGTGGCTTCGATCTCGGCTTCCAGCGCGGACAGCTCGGCGAGTTTTGCCGAGACCTCGCTGCGCGGGCGCGAATAGAAGCCCGGATCGATGGTCTCGCCGGTCAGCACCTGCTTGCGGGTCTCGAGCAGCTCCAGGCGTGCGGGAAGTTCATCCAGCTCACGCTGCACTTTGTACGACAGCTTCTTGCGCACGGGCTGGGCCGCCGCCGGCGGGGGCGCTCTGGGTGCCGGCGCACGCAGCGCCGCGGCAGCGGCAGCCTTCTGCTCGCCTCGCCAGCGCGAATAGTCGCTGTAACCGCCCACGAAGTCCTGCACACGGCCATCGCCATCGAGCACCAGCAGGCTGGTCACCACACTGTCGAGAAAGGCACGGTCGTGGCTCACCAGCAGCAGCGTGCCTGAATATTCGGTGACCATTTCCTGCAGCAGCTCGAGTGTGTCGATGTCCAGGTCGTTGGTGGGCTCGTCCAGCACCAGCAGATTGGCAGGCTGCGTGAAGAGCCGGGCGAGCAGCAGGCGATTGCGTTCACCACCGGACAGCGCGCGTGCCGGCGTGCGCAGCTGCTCGGGGCGGAACAGGAAATCGCGCAGATAGCCGGAGACATGCTTGTTTTCGCCATTGACCATGACGAAGTCGCTGCGCGCATTGATGTTGTGCGAGACGGTGGCGTCCAGGTCGAGCTGTGCGCGCTGCTGGTCGTAATAGGCGACTTCCTGCTTGGTGCCGCGCCGCACTGTGCCGCTGGTGGGCTCGAGTTCTCCGAGCAGCAGCTTCAGCAGCGTGCTCTTGCCTGCGCCATTGGGGCCGACGATGCCGATGCGTTCGCCGCGCAGGATGCGCGTGGTCAGGCCGCCGAAGATCTCGCGGCCGTCGAATGCAACGCTGACGTTTTCGGCCTCGAAGATCAGCTGGCCGGAGCCCGCTGCTTCCTGCACGGCCATGTTGGCCTGGCCCGGGCGGTCGCGCCGGTCGCGGCGCTGCACCCGCATTTCCTGCAGGGCGCGCACGCGGCCCTCATTGCGGGTGCGGCGGGCTTCGACGCCCTTGCGGATCCAGACTTCTTCCTGCGCCAGCTTCTTGTCGAACAGCGCGTTCTCGCGCGCCTCGTTGACCAGCTGCGAGGCCTTCTTTTCCGCGTAATCGTTGTAGTTGCCCGGCCAGCTGCTCAGGCTGCCGCGGTCCAGGTCGATGATGCGGGTGGCGATGCGGTTCACGAAGGCGCGGTCGTGGCTCACGAACAGCAGCGCCCCGCGGAATTCCAGCAGCAGGCTTTCCAGCCATTCGATGGTGGTGATGTCGAGGTGGTTGGTGGGTTCGTCGAGCAGCAGCAGCTCGGGCTCCACCACCAGCGCGCGGGCCAGCAGCACGCGGCGACGCCAGCCGCCGGAAAGCTCTTCGTATCGCGCTTCGCCATCCAGGGACAGCTGCGTCAGCACCGTGGCGACCCGGGTGGGGATTTCCCAGTCCTCAAGGCCCGGAGCGCCTGCTATGAGGCCGGCGGTCACCACCTCGTCCACGGTGGAATGCGCCACGGCGACAATGTCCTGCTCGAGCACTGCACGCCGTGCTCCCGGCCGCAGCCAGACTTCGCCTGCATCAGGCAGCAGTTCTCGGCAGACCAGCCGCAGCATTGAGCTCTTTCCTTCGCCATTGCGACCCACGACACAAACGCGCTCGCCCGGCTCGATCTGCAGCGAAGCTTTTTCGAGCAGCGGACGCGATCCGAAGGCCAGCGAAATGCTGTCCAGTCTCAATATTGGTGCCATGCCTGCCATCAACCGTGACGCCGGTCCATCAAGGGGCAGCCCGCGCGGCCGATAATCTGTCTGGTACGAAGGCGCGTAGGCACCGAGGTCGGTTTAGTGTTTGCAATCATTGGAACTCTGGTCGTGCTGGGCTCGGTGCTCGGCGGCTTCATGATGGGCGGCAGCAGCCTGCTGCTGCTGTGGCATCCGCTGGAAATCGTGGTGATCATCGGCGCCGCACTGGGCGCTTTTATGATCAGCAATCCGATGAAGGTCATCAAGGACTCGTTTGCGGGGGCGCTCGGACTGGTCAAGGGAGCGCGTTACGGGCGCGCAGAATACATTCAGTTGCTCAAGCTCGTGTACGACATTCTGGTCATGGCACGCAAGGATGGCGTGCTGGCCATCGAGCGGCACATCGAAGACCCCGCCAAGAGCGACATCTTCAAGAAATACCCCTTCATCATGGCCGACCACCACATGATGGAATTCATCACTGACTGCCTGCGGCTGATTTCCGGCGGCAACCTCGACCCCCACGAGCTGGAAAGCCTGCTCGAATACGAGCTGGAGACGCACCACAAGGAAGCGGCGGAACCCGCTCACGCCGTCCAGAAGGTGGCAGACGCGCTGCCGGGCTTCGGCATCGTGGCCGCCGTGCTGGGTATCGTCAGCACAATGGCAGCCATCGATGGCGCCAGCACCTCTGAAATCGGCCACAAGGTCGGCGCCGCACTGGTTGGCACCTTTCTCGGCATCCTGGTGGCCTACGGCTTTGTGGGCCCGATCTCGACCGCCATGGAACACAAGGCACACGAGGAATCGAAGGCCTTCGAAGTCGTAAAGATGGCACTGGTGGCCAGCGTCCGCGGTTATCCGCCACCGGTGGCGGTGGAATTCGCGCGCAAGCTGCTGTTCAGCAGCGTGCGGCCGAACTTCAAGGATCTCGAAGCGGAACTGCGCGGCAAGAAGCCCGCGGTCGGCTAAAGCGGGAGCCGCCGCATGGCCGAAGAGAAAAAACGCCCGATCATCATCGTCAAGAAGAAGATCAACGCGGCCGGCCATCATGGCGGCGCGTGGAAGGTGGCGTACGCCGACTTCGTGACGGCGATGATGGCGTTCT
>JBDSGY010000255.1:0-2619 GCA_039918755.1 Steroidobacteraceae bacterium | reverse complement strand
CAGGTGCAGGTTGACGGTCAGCGAGTTCATCGCCACCACCTCACTGCGATGTGCTCCCGCCAGCTGCGCCAGCCCCGGTCGCAGCAGTTCGGCGTAATCGATCCAGGCGCGGCGCGAGACATGGTGGCCGAGCACGGCCAGCTGACCCCAGTCGTCCAGTACCTCATTGAGCCGCGCGCGCGCGGCAAGCGGCGCAAGCCCCAGCGAGTGTCCGCAGAGATAGATGGACGGCCGTCCATCGACATGCGGGGGCAGCGCGAACGCGTCGCGAAAGGCGCGCAACGGATCGCTCGTATCCAGCGCGCGCGCGCGATGGTGCAGGTCCGTGGTGCTCATGCGCGCATCCTTGGCAGATGCAGTGGACGACTGGGTACGGCGTCGCCACTGAAGGCAGGTATCTGCAGCTGCAGCGCGCAGGCGCCATCCGCGAGATGCCGTGGAAAGCGGGCAAGTTCGGTGATGGTGCAGTGGGCGCGGCGCGCATCCGCAAGGTTGGTACTGCGCTCCGGCAGGCCAAAGAAGATGCGATGCGCGGTGAGCAGGCCATCGTCCTCGAGCCGGTCCACGGAAGGCAGATCGGTCACCAGGTGCTCGATGCCACGCGCCACGAGCTCCTGCATCAACTGCTGCGAAAGGTAGGGCGGTGCCTGGTCGGTCCACGCGGTGCCCGTGCGCAACAACAGGGCCTGCGGCCCGACGGCGCCGGAGCGCGACCAGGCGTCGAGCAGGGCGGTGCGCGTGATCAGGCGGTCGCCGGCGCGCGGGCCAGGCAAGGAGTCTTCGGAAGTCGCCGTGCTGGCTTCCGGCAGCACGGTCAGCAGCACGGCATCCATGGGCCCGGCCGGAACAATTTCATGCAGCGGGCGTTGCTGTACCGTCAGGTGGCTCGCGCTCTCGGTGTGCGTGCCATTGCAATGCGGGATCAGCGTGAGGCGCTGACAGTTGCAGCTCGCGCCACGCGCCACCGCGCCTTCGAAATTGCCGATGCGAAACGGCATGCTCGTTGCAGCGGGCGCGCCGAAATGCTGCGGCTGCGGGGCATCGAAGTCCAGCGGCAGCGCGAGCGAGGTGGCGGCGTTGAAGTCCACTTCGAGTTCGAGCGCGCTGCCCGGCAAGAACCTCACTTCAGTCTTTCCGGGCAGCAGGCACGGGCGCGACATGCCCGCAATGACGGCACGTGCGATGTGCCAGGCTGTCGTAGTAACGCTGGAAAACCGGTGGAAACTGGTCCTCGATGCTGGTCAGCTCGAAGAATTCCTCATACAGCTTGTGGCTGCACTGCTCGCAGTACCACTGCAGGCCGTCCTGCTCGCCGGTCCTGCGGCGACGCTCGATCACCAGACCCACCGTGTCGGGGAGCCGTTGCGGCGAATGCGGCATGCCCGAGGGCAGCAGGAAGAACTGCCCCTGGCGGATCGGGACATCGACAACGCGGCCGGCCTGCACCGTCTTCAGCATCATGTCGCCCTCGACCTGGTAGAAGAACTCCTCGCCCGGATCGACATGGAAATCGCTGCGTGCATTCGGGCCGCCCACCACCATGATGATGAAGTCGCCAACTGGATACAGCAGCTTGTTGCCGATGGGTGGCTTCAGCACGTGCCGGTGTGATTCGATCCACTCTTTGAAGTCAAATGGCTGGAGCATGGGGCTCGCTTTGCGTCATGCTGTGGTTTCGTGAAGCACATTGTAGAGTGAAGCCCATGCATCGCAATCGCGTATCAGGAAGCTGGCTGCTCTGCGGCGTACTGCTGCTGGCAGGCTGCGCCACCGTCAAATCACACTGGCCATTCGGCAGATCGGCGCCGGTTGCGCCACTGCCGGTCAGTGAGCTGGACTTGAAGCTGCCCGTCGACGGCGCCACACCCGTGGTGCTGCAGTTCTGGGAGCGCAATACGCTGGTCATCGATCTCGCGGGCGTGCCAGGCAGCGGGCAGGTGATGCTGGTGCGGCGTGACGGCAATGCCTGGCCGGCGCGCCTTGCGGTTCGCATGGCGCCACGGCGCTTCGAAGTGCTCGAGGTGAAGGGCGCGCAGCGGATCGTGCTGCCGGTCGCCAGCGCCGAATCCAGCGTGACGGCGGAGTTGCCGCCGGGCATCGTGGACCCGGGCACCGCTGCGCTGACGATCAGCTGGGGCGCGAAAGGCGCGTTCTAGGCCCGCGCTCGGGCGGCTGTCAGCGCCAGGTCCACTGCAGTCCGATGGTCGCCGTGCGATCCGTCCCCGTCTCGAAGAAGCGGCTGTTGCCTTCATTGACGATGACCGAACCCACGTAGGTCTTGTCCAGCAGGTTCTCGATTCGCACGAAGCCGTGCACGGAGCTGCCGGCCAGCGCCCAGTTGCGGCCGACCTCTGCGTTCCAGACGCCGTAGCCCGGGGCCCGGTCGGAGCGCGATCCCGTGTCGCTGACCAGCAGGTTGCTGCTGCCGGTGACGTCGACGGCCGCGCTCCACGTGCCGGGCGTCCATTGCAGGCGCAGTTGTCCCTGATGCGTCGCGACGCCAGGAATGCGCGAGCCCGGCGGAATGGTGACGGGGACGGTGCACGGAGTGCCAGGGCAAACCTGGTAGCTGCGCGTGAACGTCGCATCGAGATAGGTGTAGGCCGCCTGCAGCTGCCA
>JBDSGY010000254.1:0-3415 GCA_039918755.1 Steroidobacteraceae bacterium | reverse complement strand
CGTCCCAATCCCGGCCAGGCGAACGCATTTGGCTGGAATTCGCCGCCGCATGACGTAGTGGCCGATTTCGCAAAGGATCGGCAGGTGCGTCGCTTTGGCTCGCTGCGTGACTATGCCGCGGCAACGGGGCAGGATCGTCACAGCGTCCTCGTCGACTACAGCGATTTCGTGCGGCTGTCGCAGCCGGACGCGGCCAATCCACGGCGCTTCTACAAACCCGACGAGTTCGATTTCACGCTGATTGCCAGATCGCGTGCCGTCGATGCCGGTGTCATGTTGCCCAACGTCAATGACGGATTTGCGGGCAGGGCGCCTGACCTGGGAGCGTATGAGCGGGGGCGGCCCTTGCCCTGGTATGGTCCTCGCAAGGAGGGCAAATGAACCTGCTCACCCGCATCGCCTTGTCGCTGGCTGCATGCAGCACAGTGTCCGCAACGGCTGCACAGCCTGAAAGGCTCGATCTTCCCGCGGCACTGGCCGAGTTCCAGCTTCCCGAGAGCAACCGCACCGTGAAGGAGCTGATTCCGAACTGGGTTCCCCCGAAAAAGCTGGTCGTGATGGTGGACAAGGCCGAGCGCACCGCGTGGCTGCAACAGGCCATGCCCGACGGCGTCACGGTGATCGGCCTGCGACGCGAAGCCGAGATCGCGCCACTGATGGCGGACGCCGATGCGCTGGTGGAAGTGAATTGCGCCATCGCCGTGGGCGATGCGCCGAAGCCGAAGCTTCGATGGGTGCACGGCAACAGCGGCGGCGGTGACACCTGCCTGCTCGTGACGGGCATCGCCAAGGGCGAGATCCTGCTGACCAACTCGCAGAAGGTGAAGAACACGGTGCTCGCCGAGATGGGCATGGGCTATGTGTTCGCGCTCGCCCGTTCCGTCGACGTGATCCTGGAGAACCAGCGCCAGCGGGATCTGAACAGGCGCGGCGGGCGTCCCGGAAAGCGCCTGGAGGGCGCAACGATGCTCATCGTGGGTCTCGGCGGCGCAGGCACCGAGATCGCGCGCATGGCGCATGCGGTGGGAATGAAAGTGATTGCCACCGACCCTGTCAACCGCAACCCGCCGGACTACGTGAGTCACTTGGGGCCGCCAGAGGAGCTGCCGTCGCTGGTGGGACAGGCGGATGTGGTGATGATTGCCGCACCGCTGACCCCGTCGACGCGCGGCCTGTTCAACGCAGCGATGTTCGCGCGCATGAAGCGGGACGCCATGATCGTGAACTGGGCTCGGGCGGACATCGTGGTGCCGGAAGACCTCGCCGCAGCACTGAAGGCCGGCACCATCGGCAGCGCCGCGCTCAACTGGGCTACGCAGTCGCCACTGACCAAAGACCACCCGCTGTGGGATGCCCCGAACTTGATCCTGGCGCCCTGGGCAGGAACCTCCATCGCGCCTTCTGTCACGCAGGAGGTCTCGCCCAAAGCTGCGCGCGACAACGAGCTGCGCTGGCTGGTCGTGCGCGAAAACATGCGCCGCTTTGCGACCGGCGCGAAGATGTACTCGGTTTTCGATCTGGCGCGCGGTTATTAGCGACTTCCGCCATGAAATCCGTTGCCCGCGTAACCGTCCACATGGCCGCCAGTCTCGATGGCTTCATTGCCAGAAAGGATGGGAGCGTTGACTGGATGGAAGTGCGAAAGTAAGGCGGTGGTCCCGCCGCCCGCCAGCGGCTATTGACTGTTGCCGCCTTTCGAGGCTTCGTTGAAGCGTTTCTGCAGGTCATCGCGCTTCTTCCCCAGCTCCATTAGTTCGGAGTTCTGCTGCTGGACATCGAGCACGTTCTGGCGGAATGCCTGCAACTTGTCTGCCGGGCCGGATACCACCCCGCCGCCAGATGCGGCCCCGACGTCTGGTCCATTCGCATTGGCGCCACCGGTGGAGCCGGCGGCACTCACGGCGGACTGCATGCGCTCCGTGGCAGCGGTCTCTACGGCACGGAGCATGTACCTGGGCTGGCAAGTCCGGACGGAGATGCTGGACCCTGTCGGTCGATCTGTTCTGCAGACGATGTCGAACTGCCGTTCAGTATTGAGCTTGTTGTACAGCGTGATGTACTCCTGCTCGGCCTTGGCCATTTCGGAGCGCAGCTTGTTCGGATTGTCTGCGGCATGGACAGTGGCGCCCAGTGCGGACAGCAATCCCATCGCCATTGCCGTCGGCGTTCCATGACTTCTCTTCACGCTGTTCCCCGCCTCACTTTACGTCTGCCAATTCTACGACTCGTGCGCATGCGGACAAGGGCACACAGCCAGCAGGTTATTGCATGATGATGTCCGGGGATAATGCCAATACCCTCCGCGGCCCCTCGGAGTGTTCGTTTGTGTACTGCCACATCGCTGTATAGGCCTTCTCGAAGTCGGCCTGCGCCACTGCCAGCGCCGTCTCGGCACGGCGGAAATCTGCTTCCAGGCTCACCAGCAGTTTCCTGCGTTCGGAATCGCTCATGGACACCTCCGGGTATGGATCAGGAGATGGGGTCGCGGTGGCGGCAATCAACCCTTCAGTCGAACTTGATCGTGTAGATCAGGTCCACCGCACTGGCCTCGCCAGTCTGCGCGCGCACGGTTAGGCGCCGGGTGATGTCGTAAAATATGAACAGTGTGCTGGCCGCGCCGGAAAGTCCGGCCTCATAAGTCAGGTACAGTTCGTTGGACAGACGCTTGCCAATGGTCACGCCAGTTTCGCCCAGTCCCAGCTCATCCAGCCCGATGCCAGAGGCGAGCTTGCCGCTGAGCTGACCCGCCGCAAGGCCGAGTGCAGCCTGCTGCATCGAGGTGCCCTCGGCGCCAGCGATGACCGTTGCGCGTCCCAGCACCACCCACGAAAGCTTTTCCCCCTCGGGCAGGTCAGGTTCCGAATACAGCTGCACGCGCGGCGCGTTGAGCGTGCCCGTGACGCGAACGCCGGCGCGCACGTCGATTTCAGGGCGAATCGCGAGCAGGTCGAGCGCGGGGTTGGCGTAAGACCCGTTGAAGCGCACGACGCCTGTCTCCACATTCAGCGCCTGGCCCCAGGCGCGATACCGGCCTTCCACCGTGCGCACTTCGCCAAACACATTGAAAGGGTTGCTGCCAATGGTATTGCTGCGCACTGTCAGCTCGCCTTCGAGGCGGGTGGTGATGCCCTGGCCCTCCAGTGCAAGGTCGCTGCCAAGGTCGAGCCTGACCTCCATGTCCATCGGCTTGCGTGTTTCGAGCGCGCCGCGCGCCTGGCGGGCTTCAACGGCGCCGGGGTTCTTCAGGTCGGCATTGCGCACGATGACGACATCGTCGCCGAGTGTCGGTGCGCTCGCTTCGGGCAGCACGATCGACGCGCGGTCGACGCGGATATCGCCGCGCACGCGCAGGGCGCCTTCCTTTAGCGCCGCAGTGAGCTTGCCACTGAGAGTCATCTGTCGATCATTGCGCACC
>JBDSGY010000253.1:0-8677 GCA_039918755.1 Steroidobacteraceae bacterium | reverse complement strand
CCTGCAGCATCGGCATCGGCATCAGCGTCGGCGGCATCATCGCCAGCTGCTGCAATAACCATGGCGCCGGAGCCGGCCCCGATCTACATCATCACCGCTGCAAGCGACGATTCGGTCCAGGCTGCCGCTATTCCCGCTTTCGCCGCGGCCGAGCAGCGACTGTGCGGCAAGCTCGAAGGCGAGGAGCAGATCCGTGGCGTGCTGTCGCGCCTGCTGACAGAACTGCGCCAGGAATCGCGTCTGTCGGCTGGCGTCGATGCAATCAATGGCGAACTGGGTGCGCCGCTGGCGGCCGAGAAGCTGCCGCAGATCATGGAACGGGTTGGTGCACTGGTGATGCAGCGCATCCAGGGCCTCGAGCGTGCGCGCCAGGAACTGGAGCTGCTGCTGGGACAGATGGTCAGTCAGCTGGATTCGCTGACACGTTATGTCGATGGCAGCGTTTCCGACGAGACCGAGCGCAGTTCAAGCAATGCCACGCTGAACTTGCAGATCACCGGCGAAATGCAGGCAATCGGCGACGTTGCAATCGGCGCGGATCTGACTTTGATCCGTCGCCAGCTCCGGCAGCGCATGGATTCCATCAGCCGCCATCTCCAGGATTTCCACGAGCGCGAACAACAGCGCGCCCGTCAGTCACGCGAACGCACCGAACAGATGCGCGGGCGCATGGACGAGATGGAATCCGAAGCGCGCAAGCTGAAGGCGCGGCTGACGGATGAAAAACGCCTTTCAATGCGGGATCCGCTCACGCAGATTCCCAATCGCCTGGCCTACGAGCAACGCGTTGGCGAGGAAGTCGAACGGTGGGTCAGGTTTTCACAGCCAACCTGCATCGCCGTGTGGGATATCGACGGCTTCAAGGCCATCAACGATGGTTACGGGCATCGTGCGGGCGACAAGGTGCTCACTGTCGTGGCGGAGTGCCTGGCCAAGGCAATCCGCAGCACCGATTTCGTGGCCCGTTACGGCGGCGAAGAGTTCGTGATGCTGCTGCCGGGGACGACATTGCCGGATGCCATCCGCCTGGCCAACCAGATGCGCGAAGCAGTGGCGCGGCTTGGATTCCATTTCCGTGGCACGCCGGTGTCGGTGACGATTTCCTGCGGCATCACGGCGCTGGTGAATGGCGACGAAGCCGAGGATGCGTTCGACCGCGCCGATGGTGCGATGTATCGCGCGAAGGAAGCCGGCCGTAATTGCGTGGTCAGCGCGTAACTCGCTGCGTCCGCCAGTACAGGATCAGGGCAAACCCGCCCACCATTCCGCCGAGATGCGCAAAATGCGCAACGCTGGAATCACGCCCTGAAATGCCCAAGTAGAGTTCCAGCAATCCATACAGCGTGACGAACAACCATGCGGGCATGGGGATGGGCGGGAAGATCAGCATCAGCTTGCGCCTGGGGAAGGCCAGGCCAAATGCCAGCAGGATGCCGAATATGCCGCCCGACGCCCCGACGGTGGGCAAAGCCGGGCCCCCCTCCAACCGCTGCACCAGCAACTGTGCCAGGGCCGCGCTGATTACGCAGACGATGTAGTAGATCGCAAAACGCCGTGGTCCGACCAGGCGTTCGATGTCCGGCCCGAACATGTAGAGCGCAAACATGTTGAACATGATGTGCGTGAAACTGCCATGCAGGAACGCATAGCTGACCAGCTGCCACGGCCGGAAAGGCGCGGCCCCCGGGTTGTCGCCCAGCGGCCAGAGCGCCAGGTAGATGTCCACCCATGGATAGAAGAAGTACTGCAGACCGAAGCCTGCAATGCAGGCCAGCAGGATGCCTCTGGCTACGGGCGTCATCTTGCTTCCCGACCGGTCAGCCTGTCAGCTCGCGTACTGGGCCTCGGTCGCCCGCGAGCTGCGCTTGCGCTCGTTCTCGGTGAGGTAGCGCTTGCGGATGCGGATGGACTCCGGCGTGACTTCCACCAGTTCGTCGTCGGCGATGAACTCCACGGCATATTCCAGGTTGAGCTCGATGGGGGGCGTCAGCAGGATCGCGTCGTCCTTGCCCGATGCGCGCACGTTGGTGAGCTTCTTGGTCTTGATCGGATTCACGACCAGATCGTTTTCACGCGAGTGGATGCCGACGACCATGCCCTCGTAGACCTTCTCGTTGTGGCTGACGAACAGCTTGCCGCGTTCCTGCAGGCTCCACAGCGCATAGGCCACGGCCTGGCCGTCTTCCATGCTGATCAGCACGCCATTGCGACGTTCCGAGATGTCACCGCGCATGGGCGCGTAACCGTCGAACACATGGCTCATCAGGCCGCTGCCGCGAGTGAGCGTCATGAACTCGCCCTGGAAGCCGATGAGGCCGCGAGCTGGCACGCGATATTCGATGCGCACGCGGCCGTGGCCGTCCATCGACATGTCCTTCATTTCGGCGCGGCGCTGGCCCAGCGCTTCCATCACGCCACCCTGATGTGCTTCTTCGACGTCGACGGTGAGCGCCTCGTATGGCTCATGAGTCACGCCGTCGATCATCTTCAGCAGGACCTGCGGGCGCGATACGGCCAGTTCAAAGCCTTCGCGACGCATGTTCTCGATGAGGATCGTGAGGTGCAGCTCGCCGCGACCGGAAACGCGGAATACGTCGGCGTCGCCGGTTTCCTCGACACGCAGCGCGACATTGCTTTCCAGTTCGCGGGCAAGGCGCTCACGGATCTGGCGGCTGGTCACGAACTTGCCTTCGCGGCCGGCCAGGGGCGAGCTGTTGACCTGGAAGTTCATGGACAGCGTGGGTTCGTCCACCGAGATGGCGGGCAGGCCGTCCGGGGTGGCCGGGTCGCAGATGGTGATGCCGATGTTCACGTTGGGCAGGCCGGTGATGGCCACGATGTCCCCAGCGCTGGCGGATTCAACCGGTGAGCGCGACAGGCCGCTGAATGCCAGCACCTGGACCACCTTGCCCGGTCCGACCTCTTTTTCGCCTTCGCACATCAGCACGTTCATGCCGGCCTTCACCGTGCCGCGGCGAATGCGGCCGATGCCGATACGACCCACATACGAGTTGTAGTCCAGCGTCGCGATCTGCATCTGCAGCGGGCCTTCGGCATCCGCCTTGGGCTCGGGCACGTACTTGAGCACGGCTTCGAACAGCGGCGTCATGTCGGGCTGCTGCGTGGTGGCGTCGAGACTGGCCCAGCCCTGCAGCGCCGAAGCGTAGACAACCGGGAAGTCGAGCTGCTCATCGGTGGCGCCGAGCTTGTCGAACAGGTCGAAGGTCTGATCCACAACCCAGCCCGGACGCGCGCCCGGACGATCGATCTTGTTGACGACCACGATGGCCTTGAGTCCGAGGGCCAGTGCCTTGCGCGTGACGAAACGCGTCTGCGGCATGGGACCTTCCACGGCATCGACCAGCAGCAGCACGCCGTCAACCATAGACAGCACGCGTTCGACTTCGCCGCCAAAGTCGGCGTGGCCGGGGGTGTCGAGCACGTTGATGCGCGTGCCGCCGTAATCAATGGCGCAGTTCTTCGCCAGAATGGTGATGCCGCGCTCTTTTTCAATGGCATTGGAATCCATGATGCGCTCGCCCATCTTCTCGTGGGCGGCAAAGGTGCCGGACTGCTTCAGCAGGCAGTCGACGAGGGTGGTCTTGCCATGGTCGACGTGGGCAATGATGGCAATGTTCCGGATCGGTCGCTGCATGGTGATCTTGGGTGCTTAGGGCGCGGGAAAAAGGGCCGCGAGAGTACCAGTTCCGGCCGCGAAATGCCCGCCCGCGGCGTCTTTCCCTGCCTTGGGCAAGGCCCTAGACTTGCCGCGTGCCAGAACCCTCCGCCCCGAATGCGCCCGCGGCCGCCTTTACCGCGGAAGTCGAGCGCGTCCGCGCCAGCAACATATTCGGGCGCGCCACGCAGCTGCAGCGGCTGTTCGACTACCTGGTGGCCTGCCAGGCGGCCGGCCGCGTCCCCAAGGAAATCGAGGTTGCGGTCGACGGCTTCGGCCGCGGAGCCGATTTCGATGTCGCGCAGGACGCAACGGTGCGCGTGGCCGTGCACAAGCTGCGCAAGCGGCTGGAAGATTTCTATCGCGATGAAGCTCCGCAGGCTGCCGCGCGGCTCACCATCCAGCGCGGCGAATACCGCCTGTCGCTCGAAGCAGTTGTGCCCGACAAGGTGGCGGCGGCAACTGCTGGCTGGCGCAGGTGGCTGCCGTCGACCGGCCGCGAACGTTTCGCGGCCGTGCTGATCTGCGTGCTGCTGGTGGCCTGCCTGGTGTTGCTGCTCGCAGCGCTGGAACGGCCGCCGGTGGACAAGCGCGTGGCGGCCGTGCGCGACTCGCCGCTGTGGGCGCCATTGCTGGCCGACGACCTCCCGGTGCAACTGGTGCTCGGCGACTACTACATCTTTGGCGAGCGTGACAAAGCTGGAGACATCCATCGCCTGGTGCGCGATTTCAACGTGAATTCGCGCCAGGATCTTGAGCAGGGTTTCATTGCGAATCCGGCCCTGGCCGAGCAGTTCGCCGATCTGAATCTGGGCTACCTGCCCACGTCGAGTGCACAGGCGCTGCGAGATGTGCTGCCGGTGCTGGTGGCGTCGGGGAAGCATGTGTCGCTGACGCTGGCGTCGGAGCTTGATCCGTCCAGTATCAAGACCACGCACATCGTCTACATCGGCTACCTGAGCGCGCTCGGCAGTCTGATGGACGTGGTGCTCGCGGGTTCGCGTTATTCCTTTGGCGCTTCCTACGATGAACTGATCGATGGCATGACCGGCGAAACCTGGGTCAGCGAGGCGGGCGAGGCGCATGGCACCACCGAGCGCTATCGGGATTTCGCGTATCTGGCGAGCTTCCGCGGGCCGGGGGGCAACCAGCATCTGGTGGTTGCGGGCACGCGCGATACGGGCCTCATGCAGTCTGCAGAATCAGCGGTGGACTTGAACCAGCTGCAGGCACTGGCCGCACGCAAGGTGCCATGGCGTGGTTTCGAGGCGCTGTTTGAAGTGCAGAGCGTCAATGGCATCAACGTGGAGTCGCGCCTGATCCAGGCCGAGGCTACCGGGCAATGAGTCGTCCCGCGCCGCTGATGCCACCGGCGATGAATCTGCGCCGGTTGCCGCGCGAATTCCTCGAAGTATTCCGCTACGGCCGCAAGGCGATGGAACTGGTCTGGCAGACCAGTCGCAAGCTCTCCGTGTGGCTGGCACTGCTGACGGTGATGGTTGGCGCATTGCCGGCGCTGGTGGCTTACCTGGGTGCCCGCATCGTCGATGCGGTGGTCATGGCCAGTGCGCGCGGCGCGGATATCGTGCCGGTGCTGGAACTGGTTGCCCTTGAAGGCGCAGCGGTTGCGCTGCTGGCGCTGTGCTCGCGCGCGCTGTCCCTGTGCACCACGCTGCTGCGCGAGCAGCTTGGATTCCGCGTCAATTCGATGATCCTCGACAAGGCGCTGACGCTCGACCTGGAACATTTCGAGGATTCGGAATTCTACGACCGACTGACGCGTGCGCGGCGCGAAGCTTCGCAGCGACCGCTCAGCCTGGTGATGCGCAGCTTCTCGCTGGTGCAGAACCTGGTGTCGCTGGCCAGTTTCAGCGTGCTGCTGTTTTCATTTTCACCGTGGGCCGTACTGCTGCTGGTGGTGGCGGGCATGCCAGGCTTCGTGGCCGAAGCGAAATTCTCCAATGATGCTTTCCGCCTGTTCCGTTGGCGCTCCAGCGAGCGACGCATGCAGACCTATCTCGAGACTGTGATCGCCCGCGAAGACCACGCGAAAGAGGTCAAGCTCTACGATCTGGGGCGCCGCCTTCTCGATCGATACAAGGCCATCCACAAGAAGCTGTTTGCACAGGAGCGGCAGCTCGTCATTCGCCGTGACAGCTGGGGTTTTGCGCTCGGGTTGCTGGCCACCGTGGCGCTGTACGCCGGCTACTGCTGGGTGGCCGTCAGCGCTGTACGTGGCCTGATCACCATCGGTCAGATGACCATGTACCTGATGCTGTTTCGCCAGGGGCAGGGTGCGGTGAGCCAGGCGCTCGGTGCCGTCAGCGGCCTGTACGAAGACAATCTCTATCTTTCCACGCTGTATGAATACCTGGACACCAAGGCCCGACCGCCCGGTGGCAGCGAGCAGTCCGGTCCGGATCCTGCTGATGGATTGCGTCTCGAGGAGGTGTCCTTCACGTATCCCGGTTCGGCGCAGGCGGCATTGTCGAACGTGTCGCTGCACCTGAAGCCGGGTGGCAGCCTCGCGCTGGTGGGAGCCAACGGCTCCGGCAAGACCACCATCATCAAGCTGCTGACGCGGTTGTACGTGCCAACCGCGGGCCGCATTCTGCTGGATGGCCGCGATCTGGCCGAATGGGATGTGGCCACGCTGCGACGACGCTTCGGCGTGATCTTCCAGGATTTCGTGCGTTACCAGATGCTCGTGGGAGAGAACATCGGCGCGGGCGACGAGCCGCATTTCGATGATGAAGCGCGGTGGCGCGAATCCGCACGCATGGGCCAGGCGGAAGATGTCATCGCCGCACTGCCCAACGGCTTCCAGACGCAACTCGGGAAATGGTTTCTGGGCGGGCGCGAATTGTCCGGCGGGCAATGGCAGAAGATCGCAGTGGCGCGTTCGTTCATGCGCACCGATGCCGATATCCGCGTGCTGGACGAACCGACCTCGGCGATGGATGCGGAAGCCGAGGCGGAAGTGTTCCGCCATGTGCGTGACATGGCGGAGGGGCGCATGACGATCCTGATCTCGCACCGGTTCTCGACGGTGCGGATGGCGGACGAGATCGTGGTGCTGGACAGTGGCCGCATCGTGGAGCGCGGCAACCATGAATCACTGATGCAGCAGCACGGTGTATATGCGCGCCTGTTCGCCCTGCAGGCCAGCGGCTATCGCTAGCGCTGGCCCATCAGATCACGCAACGACGTCGCGGTTGGCGATGATCCGCCGCAGCAGCTGCTTCAGCGTGATGAACTCTTCCTGCGTGAAGCCTGCAAGGCCGGCGTTGTACACCGTGGCAAGGTGATGCGGGATCAGCGTGGTCAGTACACGGCCCTGTTCGGTGAGCGTCAGTTCCACCACGCGACGGTCGGTGGAGCTGCGGCTGCGAAGCAAGAGACCCTTGGCTTCCAGGCGATCGAGCATGCGCGTCATGGCGCCGGTGTCGGTGTTGAGATCGCGTGCAAGGCTTGCCGCGGTGGGATTGCCACCGCGCGAGATGATCATGAGTGGCGCCCATTGCACGGATGTGAGTCCATGCGGACGCATCGCGCTTTCGGCGGCCCGCATCAGGGTCGAAACCGTGGTGCGAAGCAAGTAGCCTATGGACTCCTCGGCCGACCAGTTGTCGCCGCGGTAGAACTCTTGGACAGAAGTTTTCTCAGCGTTCATACTTACTACAGTATTTGCACAGGCAGTTACGGTCAATACCCAAATGGCCGATTTAGTATATTTTTACAATTATGAGTGCCACCCCCGAAAGTTTTGAGTCAGCCTTTGCCAAGGCAGTTGATCTCGGCAACAAGCTGGCTGACAAGGACAAGGACGCCGATCTGTGGGACATCGCCGATGGCCTGCTGGCCGGTGCCGTCCAGTACTGGCTGTATTCACGCCAGCCCTGCGGCGATCCCCGCTGCCAGGACTGCCTGCTCATCAGCACCGCGGAATCCCGCGTTGAGGAGCTCAAGCGCCTGATCCGGGAGCTTGCGTCGGACAGCGAGTATTACCACACCCCCACCGATTCCAACGCCGGCCGCGCCTGAGCGAGCCCACGGGTCCTTCATTCCATGACCATCCAGACGGAAGTCGTCATCGTCGGCGCCGGCCCCTGCGGGCTGTTCCAGGTATTTGAACTCGGGCTGCTGGGAATCAAGGCCCACCTGCTCGACTCACTGCCGATTGCAGGCGGCCAGTGCGCCGAGCTGTATCCGGAAAAGCCCATCTACGACATCCCGGCGCTGCCCATTTGCGGCGCGCAGGAGCTGATCGATCGCCTGCTGGAACAGATCAAGCCGTTCGGCGCCGAGATGCATTTCGGCCATGAGGTCACGGGCCTCACCAGGCGCGACGACGGACGCTTCGATGTCACCACTGCCGGTGGCCTGCAGTTCGATGCCGGCGCCGTGGTCATTGCCGGCGGAGTAGGTTCATTCCAGCCGCGCCGTCTCGGCGTGGAAGGCGTTGATGCCTTCGAGGGCAGCCAGGTTTTCTATCGTGTGAAATCCGCGGCCGAGTTTCATGGCAAGCAGGTTGTGATTTTTGGCGGCGGCGATTCTGCACTGGACTGGACGCTGGACCTTGCGGGCAAAGTCGCGTCGATGACACTGGTGCACCGTCGGGCCGATTTCCGGGCCGCACCCGCGAGTGTCGCCAAGATGCAGTCGCTGGTGGCAGCGGGGCGCATGCGTTTCATCGAAGGCAGCGCGCAGTCGATCATCACTTCGGGCTCCGGCCTGAGCGGTGTCAGCGTGCGCGACAGCTCGGGCGCGATGCACACACTTGCGGCCGACCGCCTGTTGGCGTTCTTCGGCCTGGCGCCGAAGCTTGGGCCGATTGCCGAATGGGGCATCGATCTTGAGAAGAAGGCACTGAAGGTCGACACCGAAAAATTCCAGACCAGCGTGCCGGGAATTTTTGCGGTTGGCGACATCAACACCTATCCCGGCAAGAAGAAGCTGATCCTGTCGGGCTTCCATGAAGCCGCGCTTGCCGCGTTCGGC
>JBDSGY010000252.1:0-3433 GCA_039918755.1 Steroidobacteraceae bacterium | reverse complement strand
ATCGGCTTGAAGGGTGGCTCCGAATTCGCCGGCGTCCAGGATCTGCGCCTGCCTTACGGCAAGATCCACCGGGTGAATGACGATGGTTCGATCCCGGCGGACAATCCGTTCATCAACACCCCGGGGGCGGTACCTTCCATCTGGACCTATGGCCATCGCAGTCCGGAAGGTCTGGAGTTCAACCGCAGCACTGGGAAGCTGTGGGAAACCGAAATGGGACAGCGGGGTGGCGATGAGGTCAATCTGCTGCTGCCCGGCCGGAATTACGGCTGGCCGCTGACTTCGAAAGGCGTTACGTACGAAGGTACGCGCGTCGAGTACGGCAAGCAGCTGGGCATCGAACCCGACCTCAAGCGCATCGAGCAACCGAAGGTGGATCTGACGCCGTCGCCGGCGGTCGGGAGCTTCGTATTCTACGACGGCAAGGCGTTTCCGAAATGGCGACAGAACATGCTGGTCGGATCACTGAAGGCCACCGAGCTGTACCGCATGGTCGTCAAGGGTGATCGCGTCGTGCACCGCGAAACACTGCTGAAGGGAGTTGGCCGCATCCGCGATATCGCCGTTGCCAATGACGGCGCAGTCTATCTGCTGCTGGAGCACGCTTCCGGTGGCCGCATCGTCAGGCTCGTGCCAGCGGCGGAGATCCGGTCCGCTCAGGCGTTGTAGGCCAGCTTCAATCCGGGCCGCGGCCAGCGCGTGCGATACAGGTGCCCCGTGCTGGCACAGGTAACCCAGACATCGCGCATGTCCCGGCCACCGAAGCAGAGGTTCGTGGTGATCGGATCGTTGAACGGCACATGGGTATAGCGGCCGTTTTTCTGATTGAAGGTGGTGATGCCTGAATTGAACAGTGTTGCCACGCAGACATTGCCATTGGCTTCCACCGCCAGGCTGTCCAGCCATTGATAGCCGGGCAGGGTCGCGATCACCCGACCCACCGCGCCCGAGGACAGCGCGCCCTGCGGCGCCATGACACCGGGGCTGGTGAGATCGAAGGCGTACAGCCTGCCGACCATGCAGTCGGACATGTAGACCTGCCTGCCGTCCGGCGAAAGTCCCACGCCATTGGGTGAGATCAGCTCGCTGCGCCAGCGTACGATCTTCGAGCCATCGGCTTTCGCGTAGTACAGCGCACCCAGCCGTCGCACCTCGCCATCAGACTGGCCGTAGCAGGTGAACCAGAAGCCACCGCTGGAATCGAACACCAGATCGTTCGGGCTGTTGAGCGGCAGTCCATCGCAGCTGTCGTAGAGCATCGTGAAGGCGCCGGTCGCGAGGTCCACGCGCTGGATTGATCCACCCCGGTAGTAGGCGGGCGGCGGCCCGGGCAGATGCAGCGGCCCGTCGGCCCAGCCCCAGGCATCGCCATTGTTGGTGATGTACATCGCGCCATCCGGACCAATTGCGGCGCCGTTGGGTCCGCCGCCGAGCCGCGCGATGACTTGCTTCTGGCCCGACGGCAGCACACGCGTCAGTGTCTCGGACTTCATCTCCACGAGGATCACCGAGCCATCGCGCATGGCGACGGGACCTTCGGGAAATTGCAGGCCATCGGCCACCAGCGTGGTGCCGCGAGGCAGGGTGCCGGCAGCCGTTGCGGCCGCTTCGCTGGTGTGCGGGAAGCTGGCAGCAAGTGCGCCGATGCCGGCGCCCAGCGCCAGCTGCAGCGTACCGCGGCGATCGATCTTCATTGTCGCAGCCTCCACCCCGTGCGGATCATCCAGCCGATCACGCCCAGGCACGCAACCATGATCCCGACGATTATCGAGAAGCTGATGACCACATCGACGTCGGCCTTGCCATAGAAGCTCCAGCGAAAGCCGCTGATGAGATAGACCACCGGATTGAACAGCGTGATGGTGCGCCAGACCGGCGGCAGCATGTCGATGGAATAGAAGCTGCCCCCCAGGAAGGTGAGTGGGGTAACAACCAGCGCCGGCACAAACTGCAGTTTTTCCCAGCTGTTGGCCCAGATGCCGAGCAGGAAGCCGAAGAGGCTGAAGGTGAGGGCGGTCAGCACCAGGAATACCAGCATCCAGAATGGATGCAGCACCTGCAACGGGACGAACAGGGCCGACGTGGCGAGGATGATCAGTCCCACCAGTATCGACTTGGTCGCGGCAGCGCCCACATAGCCCAGCAGGATCTCCGGTGTTCCGACAGGTGCGGACAGCAGCTCATAGATCGTGCCGGACCACTTTGGAAAATAGATGCCAAAGGAGGCGTTGCCGATACTCTCGTTCAGCACCGATAGCATGATGAGACCGGGCACGATGAAGGCGGCGAAGGCCACGCCGTCGATCTCGGTCATGCGCGAGCCGATGGCCGAGCCGAACACCACGAAATACAGGGACGTGGTCAGCACCGGCGTCAGGATGCTCTGCACCACGGTGCGGAAGGTGCGCGCCATTTCGAAGAAGTAGATCGCGCGGACAGCATGCAGGTTCATGGCTTGCCCCGCACCAGTGAGACGAAGATGTCTTCGAGCGAACTCTGCTGGGTCTCCAGATCGCGGAAGTCGATGCCCGACCGGTTCAGTTCGCGCAGCAGCGCAGTGATCTGGGCGCGCTGTTCGTCGTTGGTGAACGTGAAGACCAGCGTCATGCCTTCGTCCGTCAGGGCAAGTGAATAGGCGGCAAGCGAGGCCGGCACCGCGTCGAGCTTCTGCACCAGGTGCAGGCGCAGCTCCTTGCGGCCCAGCTTGCGGATCAGCGTGGCCTTGTCCTCGACCAGGAACAGCTCGCCCTTGTTGATGATGCCGATGCGGTCGGCCATCTCTTCGGCTTCTTCGATGTAATGCGTGGTGAGGATGATGGTGACGCCGCGGTCGCGCAGGTCTCGCACCAGCTGCCACATGTCCCGACGCAGCTCCACGTCGACGCCCGCGGACGGCTCATCGAGAAACAGGATCTTCGGCTCGTGTACCAGCGCCTTCGCGATCATCACGCGGCGCTTCATGCCGCCCGACAGCGCCATGATCTTCGCATCACGCTTGTCCCACAGGGACAGCGAGCGCAGCACCTGCTCGACCAATGGACGGTTGCGCGGGTGGCCGAACAGGCCGCGACTGAAGCTGACCGCCGAAAACACGGTTTCAAATGCCTCGGTGGCGAGCTCCTGGGGCACCAACCCGACGATTGCACGGGTCTTGCGCGGTTCGCGCTGGGTGTCGTGTCCGTCCACCAGCGCGCGGCCGCTGGTGGCATTGACCAGGCCGCAGATGATGCCGATCAGCGTGGTCTTGCCTGCGCCATTGGGGCCGAGCAGGGCGAAGATCTCGCCGCGCTGGATATCCAGATTGATGCTCTTGAGGGCAACCAGGCCGCCCGCGTAGGTCTTGCCGAGGTTTTCGATCGTGAGGATGGGCTGCACAGCCGGAATTCTACGCTGTAAATTGCGACTGCCTGCTATCTTCAGCGGGCACTGAAGC
>JBDSGY010000251.1:0-3104 GCA_039918755.1 Steroidobacteraceae bacterium | reverse complement strand
GCTCCCACAGCCAGTCATTCGCACCCGCTTCCACCGTGGTGGTGGTCTTGCCCAGATCAACCGAGAGCGTGATTCGGGTTTCGCTGCGGGCCCGGGCCGCTGCCATCTTTTGGGCCACGGGCAACGTGAGAAGTGGCAGTGTTGGGGCGGGGCCGGTCATGTGCGCACCATTTTACGGCACTGGCCTGCACGGCAAGGCACGCTTCTTGCTCCACCACGGTACAACCACCGCGAGCACCTATGAATTTCGGACCGGAAGGTTATCGACCACTGGATGTCTTTGACGAGCTGGTGGACAGTGACGGGGAGCCGCGTCCGGCGGCCCGGGCGCTGTGCCGCTACCTCTCGAGCCTTGATGCCGGCGAGATGCGTCTGCGTCGTGCAGCCATCGACGCCGCCATCATCACGATGGGAATCTCCTTCACTACCTATAGCGACGGCGAAAACATCGATCGCGCCTGGCCGTTCGATCCGATTCCGCGGGTCATGCCGGAAAGCGAGTGGCGCCGGATCGATCGCGGCCTCCGGCAGCGACTCACCGCATTGAACCTGTTCATCGACGATCTCTACAACGGCCAGCGCATCGTCAAGGACGGTGTATT
This sequence comes from Steroidobacteraceae bacterium, assembly GCA_039918755.1. GTDB lineage: Bacteria > Pseudomonadota > Gammaproteobacteria > Steroidobacterales > Steroidobacteraceae > ZC4RG30. The sequence goes on along the minus strand of JBDSGY010000251.1, from coordinate 2,502 downwards.
TCCGGGTGAGCTGCTCGCGAGCTCCCGCAACTTTCGCAAGCAGTGCCGCGGGATTTCGCCCCGTTTTGGGGTGTGGGCAAATATCTGCGGCACCGACTTGGTGCGCGATCGCGATGGAACGGTGTATGTGCTCGAGGACAACCTGCGGGTTCCCTCGGGGGTTTCCTACATGCTCGAAAATCGCATGCTGATGAAATCGGCCTTTCCCGATCTCTTCAGTGCCTGCCGCATCCTGCCGGTGGATTCCTATACCGCCGCCCTCTACGACATGCTGGCCGCGCTGTCGCCACGCGTGGATGAGCGGCCCGTCATCGTGCTGCTGACGCCCGGCATCTTCAATTCTGCCTATTTCGAGCACAGTTACCTGGCGCAGCAAACCGGGGCGCAGCTGGCGCAGGGCACCGACCTGCTGGTGGGCTCCGACGATGTGGTCTACATGAAGACCATCGCCGGCCTGCGGCGGGTGGATGTGATCTACCGCCGCATCGACGACGACTTCCTCGATCCCGATGTGTTCCGCAGCGATTCGGCGCTGGGTGTCCCGGGACTCATGCGCGCGTGGGCCAAGGGCAATGTCGCCATCGCCAATGCACCGGGTGCCGGGGTGGCCGATGACAAGGTGGTCTACACCTATGTGCCGAAGATCATCAAGTACTACCTCGATGAAGATCCGATCATTCCCAATGTGCCGAGCTATCTGTGCGTCGAGGACAAGGAACGGGAATACGTGCTCGCCAATCTCGACAAGCTGGTGGTCAAGCCGGCCAACGAGTCCGGTGGCTACGGTCTGCTGATCGGACCGCAGTCCACGCAGGCAGAACGTGACGAATGTGCCGCGCGCGTGCGTGCCGACCCGCGCGGCTGGATGGCGCAGCCGACGCTGAAGCTTTCCACCGCGCCCACCTGGGATGGCGATGACATCGCGCCACGCCATCTGGACATGCGCCCCTTTGTGCTGCAGTCGCGAGGCTTGTATGTGACCACCGGCGGCCTGACGCGAGTGGCCATGCGGGCAGGCTCGCTCGTCGTGAACTCTTCGCAGGGTGGCGGCAGTAAGGACACATGGATCGTGGGAGAACCATTCTGATGCTGTCACGTTCCGCGGAAAGCCTCTACTGGATGGCGCGCTATCTGGAGCGCGCCGAGAACACGGCGCGCCTGATCAACGCGACGCAACAGCTGCTGCTGGACCTGCCGCAGGGCGCCTCCTTTGGCTGGGGCACGCTCACGCACATCGTTGGCCTCGACAAGCTGTTCAAGCAGAGCTACTCCACGCCCGATGAAGGGAGCGTGGTGGATTTCCTGATGGCCTCCCAGCGCAACCCCGGTTCGATCCAGTCCTGCATCCGCTATGCACGCGAAAACTGCCGCACCATGCGCGATGTCCTGCCGCGCGATCTGTGGGAATGCGTGAACTCCATGTATCTGGCCTCCCGCCGCTATTCCCAGCCGGGCATCGGTCGCAAGGACCGGCGACAGATGCTGGAGGAGCTGATTTACGCCCGGCACTCCGTTTCAGGCGTGCTGGCCAACTGCATGAGCCACGATGTGGCTTACCAATTCATCGGACTGGGTGAACATATTGAGCGCGCGGACATGACCACGCGCATCCTCGACATCCAGTCAGCCATCCTGATGCCCACCCACGGGGCCAGCGCCGAGGCGGAGCTCGGGCTGCTGTGGGTAGGCGTACTCAACTCGCTGTCCGGCCTGCAGATGTATCGCCGGCATGCTGCGAGCGCGGGCAGCGGCGATGGCGGAATTACCGGCTCGCGCGTGGTGCAGTATCTGATCTGCGACCCGCATTTTCCTCGCTCTGTCGTGTATTGTCTCGACGGTATCGAGACGCATCTGGCTGAATTGCCGCACAATATCGATCCGCTGCGCGCCCTGCGTCCGGCCCGCCGCCGCACCGACCGGGTGTCGGAGGACGACCTGTCGGAGTCGCACCAGCACGAGTTTCTCGATGCCATACAGGGCGATCTCGCCCACATTCATGATGCGATTGCGCGCGAGTACTTCCATCTGCACCAGCGGGAAGCGGCAGCGGGCGCGGCGCTGTAGCTTTCGCTGGAGTATCGACCCGCATGTCCATTCACGTCGCGCTGAACCACGTAACGCACTACCGCTATGACCGGCTGGTGAAGCTCGGTCCACAGGTGGTGCGTCTGCGTCCGGCGCCGCATAGTCGCACGCGCATCCTGTCGTATTCCATGCGCGTGGAACCAGCCAAGCACTTCCTGAACTGGCAGCAGGACGGGCAGGCGAACTACCTTGCGCGACTGGTGTTCCCGGAGCCCACGCGCGAATTCCGCGTCGAGGTCGATCTGGTCGCCGAGATGGCCGTGTTCGACCCGTTCGATTTTTTCGTCGAGCCCTATGCCGAGAACTTTCCGTTCGAATACACGCTGGAAGACCGCTTCGAGCTGCTGCCGTTCATGCGGCGGCTGTCGCCGGGGAAATCCTTCGCGGCATATCTGTCGAAGGTGGATCTCAAGCCAC
>JBDSGY010000250.1:0-2840 GCA_039918755.1 Steroidobacteraceae bacterium | reverse complement strand
CTGCGCGATGCCGCGCGCTATGTCGGCTGGCGCGGCACGCCCGCCCAGCCCACGTCGGTGCTGCTGCGGAACAACGGCCTGCATGTCGAGATCGTGGTCGATCGCGCGCATCGCATCGGTGCAACCGATCCGGCCGGCATCGCCGACCTGGTCATCGAAGCGGCGCTCACCACGATCCAGGATTGCGAGGATTCGGTCGCTGCCGCTGATGCGCATGAAAAGGTCGGCGTGTACCGGAACTGGCTTGGCCTGATGACCGGCAGTCTTGAAGCCAGTTTCGCCAAGGGCAGCGGCACCGTCGTGCGCCGTCTCAGCGACGATCGGCGCTACACCGATCCAATGGGACGCGAGCTGACGCTGCCGGGCCGCAGCCTGATGCTGGTGCGCAATGTCGGGCACCACATGATCGCAGACGGGGTCCTGTTCAACGGTGAGCCCCTTTACGAAACGCTGCTTGATGCCTGCGTGACCCTCGCCATCGCCGTGCACGACGTCAAGCGCCAGAAGCGCAACAGCCGTACCGGCTCGGTGTATGTGGTCAAGCCCAAGATGCATGGTCCCGATGAAGTCGCCATGGCCAACGACCTGTTCGACCGCGTGGAAGATATGCTGGGCCTGCCGCGCCACACCGTGAAGATGGGCGTGATGGACGAAGAGCGGCGCACGAGCGCCAATCTCGCCGCCTGCATCGCCGCCGCCCGTCATCGCATCGTGTTCATCAACACCGGTTTCCTCGATCGCACCGGCGACGAGATCCACACCTGCATGGAAGCGGGTCCCGTGCTGCCCAAGGATGCGGTGAAGACCCAGCCTTGGATCCGCGACTACGAAAAGCGCAATGTGCAGATCGGCCTTGCAATGGGCTTCTCGGGCAAGGCGCAGATCGGCAAGGGCATGTGGGCCATGCCCGACCGCATGGCGGACATGCTCAAGACCAAGATCGCGCATCCGCTGGCCGGTGCGAACACTGCCTGGGTGCCCTCGCCCACCGCTGCCGTACTGCACGCTCTGCACTATCACCGGGTGAACGTGGTGGCCGTGCAGAATGAACTGCGTAGCCAGCCCACCCCGGGCACCGATTCGCTGCTCACCGCGCCGCTGGCAACGGACGTGCCGTCGGCGGAAGAAGTCCAGCGCGAACTCGACAACAACATCCAGGGAATCCTGGGCTACGTGGTGCGCTGGATCGACCAGGGCGTTGGCTGCTCGAAGGTGCCGGATTTCCACAACATCGGATTGATGGAGGATCGCGCCACGCTGCGAATTTCCAGCCAGCACGTGGCGAACTGGCTGTATCACGGTGTCTGCACCGAAGGCCAGGTGCGCAGCACGCTCGAACGCATGGCAGCTGTGGTCGATGCACAGAACGCCGGTGACAGCGCCTACATGCCCATGGCGCCAAGCCTTGCCGGCAACCTGGCCTATGCGGCGGCCTGCGATCTGATCTTCAAGGGTCGCGAGCAGCCCAACGGCTACACCGAATTCATCCTGCACGAGCGGCGGCGCGAATTGAAAGCACGTCTGCACGGTGCGGCCTGATCAATCCATTTCAAGGAACCTGCCATGCTCACCCGCAAAACCCTCTCGCTCGCCGATGCCAAGACCGTTGCCGCCGCTGCTTCCGCCAAGGCAGTTGCAGAAGGCTGGACCGTCGTCATTGCCATCCATGACAACGGTGGCAACCTCATCTATCTCGAACGCGCGGACGGCACACAGCTGGGCTCGATCATCGTGGCGCAGGAAAAATCCCGCACCGCGCTCAACTTCAAGCGCCCCACCAAGGCGCTGGAAGACTCGGTGCTCAGTGGTCGCGTGCACATGATGTCACTGCCAGGCATTACCTCCGTCGAAGGCGGCGTACCGCTGATGGTCGATGGCGAGGTCGTGGGCAGCATCGGTGTATCCGGCGTGCAGTCTGCGCAGGATGGCCAGGTCGCTGCGGCCGGCGCCGCAGCGCTGGTTTCCGCTTAGGAGTCGCGCCACCCGCCGGGCAAGTGTTGAGTAGGCCAGCACCCCGGCGCACAATGTCCCCATAACGGGCAACAGCCGCCTAATGGAGACTCCAAAATGAGCTTCACAGTGAACCGCGTCGTCCGACTTGCCATCGCGCTGAGCGCGGTGCCGCTGGCAGTTCCCGCCCAGACACCCGCTGCAGGCGACGACCTGCTGGAAGAAATCGTGGTCACTGCCCAGAAGCGCGAGGAATCACTGCGCGATGTGCCCATTTCGGTCGAAGCCGTGGGTGGCGACAAGCTCGCCGATGCGGGCATCGTGCGGCTCGACGATCTCAAGGCCTATGTGCCCAACCTGCAGATGACCGAAACCGGCATCGCCAACAACATCTACATCCGCGGCATTGGCTCCGGTCTCAACCAGGGGTTCGAGCAGTCGGTCAGCATGTACATGGACGGCATCTATCGCGGCCGCGGCCATCAGTCGCGCATGCCCTTCCTCGATCTGGCGCGCGTTGAAGTGCTGCGCGGTCCGCAGCCCATATTGTTCGGCAAGAATGCGGTGGCGGGCGCCATCAACATGGTCGCCGCAGAGCCGACGAAGGATTTCGAGGCGGAGGCACGCGGTTCCTACGATGTCGAGAACCACGAGACCATGGCCAATCTCGTGCTGTCGGGGCCGCTGTCCGACACGTTCGGTGGCCGCATCGCGCTGTATCACCGCAATGCCGACGGCTACATCGAGAACGCCACGCTGGGCCGCAAGGAGCCGCGCCGCAATGAGGTGGCCGGCCGCGTGCTGCTGACTGGCGATTTCAGCGATGCACTCGATGTTTCGCTGCGTGTGGAAGGCGGCAAGTTCGACAGCGATGGACGCCAGATCGAGAT
>JBDSGY010000249.1:0-5741 GCA_039918755.1 Steroidobacteraceae bacterium | reverse complement strand
GATCCGGAAACCAATCACCTCTACATTCATTCGCACACGAGCGCTTATGTGAGTGGGCTCGTGCCGGCAAATCCTCAGCAGTCTGACATGGGATACGTTGGCGGACAGGCACGCGCGGGAGCTACAGCCGCTCCGGGCGCCAGTCCCGGTGGTGCCGCGCCCGGTGGTGCAGGTGCGCGTGGTGCAGGTCCGGGCGGTGCGGCTCCAGGTGGTGCAGGTGCGCGTGGTGCAGGTCCGGGTGGCGGCGCTCCAGCAGAAGGTGCCGGCGGTGCGCGCGGTGGTGGAACCACCGTGCAAGGTTTGCCCTTGCTCAAGCCGCCCTACGACCGGATCACCGCCTACAACATGAATACCGGCGACATCGTCTGGCAGAAAACGCACTCGTCCACGCCGGACGACATCAGGAATCATCCCGCGCTGCGCGGACTGAACCTGCCGCGCCTCGGACAGCCTGGCCGCACCTTCATCGGCACGCTGACGACGAAGTCCCTGCTGATTGCCGGCGAAGGTGGAGTCCACACCAATGAGACCGGCGCGCGCGTCGCGCTGCTGCGTGCCTACGACAAGCAGACCGGCGAGGACGCCGGCACAGTCGAGATGCCAGCGAAGCAGACCGGCTCCCCGATGACCTACATGATCGACGGCAAGCAGTTCATCGTGCTCGCGGTCAGTGGCAGCGACGGCGCGCAGATCATCGCGTACGCGTTGCCGTAGGTCTTCTCCAACGGTCGAGCCTAAACCGCTTCTGTCGTCCGCTGGCTGTGTCTGTCGGAACGTCCTGACTGCTCCCGCATTGACGTGCAAAGCTTCGTTGCTCCTCCTGTATGGAAAGGAAAACTATGCAGCGCAACGGCCCCGACGGATTCGACCCCCCCAGGTATGCATGGCGGTCGGTGTGTTCGCGTGCGGCCGCGGGAGCCTTGCTCTCACTGCTCGGGGCTTGCGGGGAAGGCGATTCCCCGCCTGGTACGCCGCCAGGCGGAGCGGCCAGCGCTGGGGGAAGCAGCTCTGGGAACGCCGGGGCAAACGCCTGCTATTACAACGGCGCAATGTGGCCCGGATTTGCGGGTGAGCGCCATGGCTCGGGCCCCCGGTACGTCGCGACGATCCCGATGTCGAACGCACGTGCCGGTCACACCGCAACGCTCTTGCGGGATGGCAGGGTACTGCTGCTGGGGGGCGGTCAGCTCGACGTCGATGACCTGCTGATTTCGATCACTGCCGCGGAAATTTTTCTGCCATCCACCAGCACCTTTGCTGTGGCTGGAATGCCCTGTGTAGCCCGCGAGTTTCATACGGCGACGCTGCTCGGCAATGGCAAAGTCCTGATCACCGGCGGCAGGATATTCACGGGTTATCCCACCTGGTTACTCGCGACCGCCAGCGCGGAGCTCTACGATCCAGCCAGCGACTCATTCACTCCGACCGGCGCCATGGCCGTGCCACGTGCGCGCCATACAGCAAGCCTGCTGCCGGACGGACAGGTACTCATCGTGGGAGGAGATGCCACCGGCTCCAGTGGTGCAGAGCTGTATGACCCCATCGCCGGTACTTTCCGCGTCGTGCGCGGTGCGGCCCTTACACGTGTCGGTCACACCGCCACGCCATTGGCCGCGGGAAAGATATTGATTGCGGGCGGTCAGGGCGCCGAGGACTCGGATGTCAGCGCGGTGACGGGTGCGGCTGAAATCTACGACCCCGGAACCCGGACCTTCACCGCCGTTGGCAGCATGGCGGCGCCGCGTACTGGCCACACCGCCAGCCTGCTCGCCAACGGCAAGGTTCTAGTGGCCGGCGGCGCGAGCACCCCGGCGCTCGCGATTGGCAGTTTGCGCGGTGGAACAGTGCCACTCCAGTCTGCGGAGCTGTACGATCCTGCGACAGCGGCATTCACTGCAGTGGCGCCCATGGCCACAGGTCACATCGGCCACGCCGCTTCCGTATTGCGGGACGGAACAATCGCGATTTTCGGCGGCTTCAAGACTTTGCTTGGCTCACAGCCCTCTTATCTCGGCTATCTGGGTTACGACAGCGTCGAGATCTTTGATCCCGTCACCAGCACCTTCATTGCTGCGGGCCCGATGCCCGCCACACGCTTCTGGCACAGCGCAACACTGCTGCCGGACGGCGCCGTCCTGCTGGCAGGTGGCATCGGCGGGGATCGCATCCTGCCTTCATCCACCGTGCCTGCGGGCACCCTCACTTCGGCCGAATTGTTCAGATGAGGCGATCGCCCGCATCTTCGATCGCCACCGACATCCACCGTGTACCATGCCTGACATGCGCCCCATTACGGCCCTTGTTGCCGAAGATGAGTCGGGCCTTCGCGAAGAACTTTGCGAAGCCCTGCAGCGGCTGTGGCCTGCCCTGCAGCTGGTGGCGCGAGTTGCCGATGGCGCCGATGCGCTCGCACATTGGGAGCGGCTGCAGCCCGACGTGGCATTTCTCGATATCCAGATGCCACGCGTGAACGGCCTCGATGTCGCCCGCGTGGTGAGCGCACGCAGCCACGTGGTATTCGTCACCGCGTACGACAACCACGCCGTACAGGCCTTCGAGCACGGCGCCGTCGACTACGTGCTCAAGCCATTCGACATGGACCGGCTCGCGATGACGGTCGAACGGCTCAAACATCGAGTGACGGGAGCACCGGCACAGCTGGATGATCTGCTGCGCAGACTACGGGTGCATCTTCCGACTCCCGTTGCACATCTGCGCTGGGTGACAGCGTCACTGGGCCAGGAACTGCGCGTCATCACCACCGAAGACATCTGCTTCTTTCGCGCCGAGAACAAGTGCACGGTCGTGGCGACCGAGGACAAGGATTCAATCATCACGACGCCGATCAAGGAACTCGCGTCGCTGCTCGATCCCGACAGCTTCTGGCAGGTACATCGGGGCACGATCGTCAATATCCGCAAGATCGCGCGCGTCCATCGGGATGGCGCAGGTCAATTGTTCGTCCAGATCCGGCGCCGTGGCGAAGCCCTGCCAGTCAGCGCCCGCTATGCGCATCAATTCAGGCAGATGTAGTGGACGGCGGCAAGCGCGCCGTGCTCGGCTGGCCTCGACGCATCGGAATCCTTGCTTGCTGTACGGCGTATGCGGTCGTGCTGTGCATGTTCCCCATGAGCGGCAATGTGAGCTACGCAATCCTGGCGCAATGGCGCGCCATCCTCATCGAAGTACAGGTCCTCGCAATCGTGGTCTCCGTCATCATTGTTGCCGCGCGAAGCGCGGACCCCAGGTCCAGCAGGTATATCGCGGTGCTGATGCTCGGCGCGTTCATTGGCGTCGTGCTGGGGTGCCTGGTCAAAATGGGCGGGTACGGATCATGGGACACCTGGCTCCGGGATCCCGTGCGCGCATCGACATTGCCAATCACCTATCTCGGGGTGGCCTGGATCGGCGCAGGGCTGTGGGTCTGCCACCAGCGCGAGGCATCGCTTCGCGAGCGCCTGCACGAGGAGCAACTGCTTCGCAGCGACATTGAACGGCAAGTGATCCGCGCGCAGATGCAGGCTCTCCAGGCTCAAATAGAACCTCACTTCCTCTTCAATACACTGGCTCACCTGCGGCGCCTGTACGCAACCCAACCGGGCACGGCGCGCAAGATGTTGCAGGACCTCCGCCATTACCTCGATGGGCTGCAACCCGCATTGCAGCGCAAGACGATCCCGCTTGGCGAGGACGTCGAATACGCGCGCGCGTATCTCGAGCTCCAGTCCAGGCGCATGGAACAACGCCTGAAATACAGCATCACGCTCGCGCCCGAGACCTTGCAGATCCTCGTGCCGCCGCTGGCCGTCACCACGCTCGTGGAGAATGCCGTCAAACATGGCATCGCGGCAGCAGCGGATGGCGGCACGATTGAGATCCGGTCGACGCTGAGCAACAACGTGATGCAGCTTGAGGTCGTTGATGACGGCATCGGACTTGCAACCGCTCATGGAACCGGCACGGGGCTTTCAAATCTCCAGGCGCGGCTCACGTCGACCTTCGGGCCACGCGGCGGATTATCACTAAGGCAGCGGCCCCAGGGCGGGGCCGTGGCACAGTTCAGCGTTCCGCATGCCGGCTTTTGAGATAGCCTTCTGGATGCGGCGTCCATACCTCTCCGTCGCGTTGGCATGTCTCGTCTGGGCGCTGCTGGACAATCTGGGGCACCTGTCGGTGATCCTCCGCGGGGGAGCCTGGGGAGCACAGGTCAATTCGGTGCTTGCCATGCAATGCAAAGGCTTCGGGGTGTTCTTTGCCATGCGCTGGATTGAGCGACGTGGGGGCGACCGTCCGGCGTGGTGGCCATATCCGTGCGCTGTGATTGCGGGCGCCTTCGGTGGAAGCACCTTCTATTGGCTGCTGTCGCAGCGCCTGCTGTCCATTGCCACGCACTATCGTGGAAATGCGGCGTACGAGCCGTTTGCGTCCTTCGTCCTGCGCCACGGCCTGCATGGCGTGGCGATCTGTGGACTTGTCGCCATCCTCTATCTAGCGCTCCGTGACTCCCTAACTCGGCAAGGCAGTTTGCGGACAATGCAGACTCAGCGAGCAGAAGCCGAGCGGCAGCTTGCCGGTGCGCAACTCATCGCCGCCCGTTCACGCGTCGAACCGATCGAACTTCAGCGCCGCCTCGCGGAGCTGGAGACACTCTATGAGAAATCGCCGGCCCTCGGCGAAACGGCCTTGCTGGAGCTGAGCCGTATGCTCCGAGCCGCTGTCTATCCTGAGCAGGGCTGACCCGCGAGCGGACGAGCGCAGGAAGTCGGGAATCGCCGTCAACGCAGCGCGAAGACGAACAGCGCCGTGCCCGCCGCGATCGCCACGTACTGCCTGCCATTCACCGCATAGGTCATCGCGCCTGCGTTGACCTGCCCTCCCAGCGCAGCCTTCCACAACAGCTTGCCGGTCTTCGCGTCCAGCGCAACGAAGTAGCCGTCCTTGCCGCCGCCAAACACCACGTCGCCGGCGGTTGAGAGCATGCCACCCCAGGTGATGTTGCCGAGCTTGTATTCCCAGGCCACGTTCAGTGTGACCGGATCGTAAGCGCGGATCACGCCGCGCGCTTCGTCGTCGTTGTTCAGGAATGGCTCGAGCGTCACATCACCCATGGTCGTCTGACGCGCGTTGATGCCCACCGACTGCGGAAACTGGCCTTCGATCGCTACGATGCCCGAGTGCTCCCAGTGCGCCACGTAGAACAGTCCGGTGCGCGGGCTGTACGCCGGCGGCGCCCAGTTGATGGCGCCGTGCACGTGCGGACGCACAAGCGTTCCCTGCGGCGAGGGAACCATGCCGGGCGCGCGATGTGGACGGCCCTTCGCATCGAAGCCGTCCATCCAGTTCACTTCCACATAAGGCTTGCCCAGCAGGAATTCGCCGGTGACACGGTCGAGCACGTACATCAGGCCATTGCGGTTGGCCCACAGCATCACCTTGCGAGGCTTGCCCTGCCAGGAGATGTCGGCCAGCACCGGCACCTGTGTGGAGTCGTAGTCCAGCTCGTCATGCGGCGTGAACTGGTAGTGCCATTGCAGCTTGCCGGTATCGGCATCGAGCGCGATCACGCTGTCGCTGTACAGGTTGTCGCCCAGTCGCGTGCGGCCATCCCAGTCGGGTGCCGGGTTGCCCGTGCCCCAGTAGACCAGGTTCGAGCCAGGATCGTAGGCGCCGTGGTTCCAGATCGACGCGCCACCTTTCTGCCAGGAATCGCCGGACCACGTGTCATGCCCCGCTTCGCCGGG
>JBDSGY010000248.1:0-4176 GCA_039918755.1 Steroidobacteraceae bacterium | reverse complement strand
CCAAGGTAGAAGGTTCGGACGATCTGGTCGATGTGGAGTACACGGTCAAGGAAGGCCCGAGCGCACAGCTCTCCGGCGGCATCGGCTATTCGGAATCGTCGGCATTCATCCTGAATGGCAGCTATGCCGACAGCAATTTCCTGGGCACGGGCAAGCGCGTCGCGTTCGAAGTCAACACCGGCAAATACTCCAAGGTGCTGAGCTTCTCGCACCAGAATCCGTGGACCAACATCAACAACATCTCGCGCACCTGGAGCCTGCGCTACTCCGATGTCACGCAGTTCGTGTCCGCCTCGTCGGATTTCTCGTCCAAGTCGCTGGCCGCGGGTTTCGAGATCGGCTACCCCATCTCAGAAACGCAGGGCCTGCGCTTCGGCGTCAACGCCACACGCTCGGAACTGCTGACCACCTCCAGCGGCAGCGCCTTGCAGGCGCAGAACTGGGTGCAGCAGAACGGCAACCCCTACAGCCGCAGCGCCGTCGACGACTACGGCAATGTGTTCGAATTCTTCGGCAGCAAGTTCACGGCGTTCGAGCTGTCGGCCGGCTGGTACCTGCAGAACCTGAACCGCGGACTGTTCCCCACCCGCGGGCAGAAGCAGACGCTGACGCTGTCTTCCAGCATTCCCGGCACGTCCGTGGAGTACTGGGTGGCGGACTACCAGTTCCTGCAGTACGTGCCCATCTGGAAGGGCATCACCGGCCTGCTGAACTTCAAGGCCTCGTACGGCGATGGCTTCGGCGGCACCACGTCGCTGCCGCCGTTCCGCCAGTTCTACGGCGGTGGACCGGACACCGTGCGCGGTTTCCGGGAGAGCCGGCTGGGTCCGAAGGACAATTATGGCAATCCGTATGGCGGCAACATGCTCGTGGTGGCCCGCACCGAGCTGCTGCTGCCAATGCCAGCCAAGTTCCAGAGCAGCGCCCGGGTCAGCCTGTTCCACGACATTGGCAACGTGTTCTCGACCAATACCAACACGAAGTTTTACGGTTTGGACGGGCTGACGCCGGTAACCTACAAGTTCAAGTATGATAACTTGCGGCGCTCGGCGGGCATCTCGGTGGAATGGCTGGCCCCCCTGGGTCTGTTCCGTTTCAGTTATGCCATACCGTTGAACGCGTCGAAGGGCAGCAGTGTGTTGTTCGCCGACGAGAAGGAAAAGTTCCAGTTCTCGGTGGGTCAGGCGTTTTAGTTTCCAAGAGGTTCATCGTGAAGCGTAGTGTCATCATCGTTCTGTCCGCCGCCGTCATGGCAGGCGTAGCCTCACTCGCGTCCGCCGAAGCCAAGATTGGTGTGGTCAACACCAACCGGCTGATGAGCGATGCACCGCAGGCGAAAGCCGCGACGGAAGCCCTGCGTGTCGAATTTGCGGCGCGCGAAAAGGAAATCCAGACCACCGGTGCCGCGCTGAAGGCGCGCGAGGAAAAGCTCACCAAGGATGCGGTCACGATGACCGAGGTGCAGCGTTCAGCCGCCGAGAAGGAACTGCGCGATGGTTACCGCGAGCTGCAGCGCAAGCAGGCAGAGGTGCAGGATGATTTCAATGCACGCCGCAATGAAGAACTGTCGCGGCTGAACCGCACGCTGGTTGAAGAAGTGCAGGTGTTCGCCAAGGCGCAGGGCTACGACGTCATCCTGGCCGATGGCGTGCTGTATGCCACTGCCGCTTACGACGTGACCGGTCCGGTGCTGGCCCAGTTGCAGAACCGCAAGACGGGTGCAGCGCCTGCTGCCGCTCCGGCCAAGCCGGCGCCTGCCGCACCCAAGCCCTGATCGAAGCGCCTTTCGGGATGCCTGCTGGCGCCGCAAGCTGCACCCTCGGTGCGCTGGCGGTGCGGTTTGGCTGCCAGCTGCGTGGCGATCCTGACGTTGCAGTCAGCGCCGTCGGCACGCTGGAAGGGGGCGCATCGCAACTCGGCTTCGTCGCCAGCGCCGCTTACCGCCACGCACTGCGCGCCACGCGGCTTGCAGCGGTCATCGTAACTCCCGGTCTCGTCGCCGACTGCCCCACCGCGGCCCTCGTACATTCCAATCCGCATGCCACTTTTGCCCGCATCGCGGCGGTGCTGCATCCGCCAGCGCCGGTCGCACCTGGCGTCCATGCCACTGCTCTGGTGCATCCCTCTGCGCAGATCGATGCTTCTGCCGAAATTGGCGCCTTCTGTGTCATCGCCGCAGGGGCCGTGATCGGCCCGCGCTGTCGCATCGGTCCCCATGGCGTGCTTGGCGCTGGCGCGAGCCTGGGTGCCGATACCTGGTTGCGGGAGCGCGTGACGGTCTGTGCCGGCAGCGTCATTGGCGCGCGCTGCGTGCTCCACCCCGGTGCGGTGATCGGCTCCGACGGCTTCGGCAATGCGCGGGACAATGGTCAGTGGGTGACGGTGCCGCAAGTCGGTGGCGTGCGTCTGGGCGATGACGTCGCCATCGGCGCCAATACCACCATCGACCGCGGCGCCCTGGGTGATACCGTGATCGAAGAAGGCGCGCGCCTCGACAACCAGATCCAGATCGCACACAACGTGATCGTGGGGGCGCACACGGCCATTGCCGCCTGCACGGGCATTGCTGGCAGCACCCGCATCGGCAGGCGCTGCATGATCGGCGGTGGCACCGGCATCGGCGGGCAGCTGGTGATCGGCGATGATATCGTCATCACCGGCTTCGGCATGGTGACGCATTCTCTGGACAAGCCCGGCATGTACTCGAGCGTGCTGCCGGTGGAAGAGGCGCGTCTGTGGCGCCGGCTCGTCGGTCGCTTCAAGCGGCTCGACCAGCTGGCCATCCGCGTCAGGAAATTGGAGAGCGCGAGTTCAATCGCGGCAACAGGGCAGGACGATGACAACTGAAAAACCATTCCTCGATATCTTCGCGATCCTGAAATATCTGCCGCATCGCTATCCGTTCCTGCTGGTAGATCGGGTGCTCGAGTGCACGGCGGGCGAGAGCATCCGCGCCATCAAGAACGTGACGTTCAACGAGCCGCATTTCACCGGGCACTTTCCCGAGCGGCCCGTGATGCCCGGCGTGTTGATTCTCGAGGCGCTGGCGCAGACCGCCGGCATCCTGACCTACGCGACGCTGCGCAAGGTGCCGAACCAGGACACGCGGTTCTATTTCGCCGGCATCGACGGCTGCCGCTTCCGCCGACCGGTGGAACCGGGCGACCAGCTCATCCTCACCGCGAAGGTTGTCCGCAACATGAAGGGAATCTGGAAGCTCTCGACCACTGCCTTCGTGGGTGATGCCGAAGCAGCTTCGGCGGAAATGATGCTGTTCCCGGACGCGGACAACGCCACCCCCATCGATCCTGCCGGCGGTTGAGAAGCGCCGTGGGGAGCATCGACCCGCGTGCAGTCGTCTCGCCGATGGCACGTGTTGCCGAGGGCGTTGCCATCGGTCCATTCGCGGTGATCGGCGCGGACGTGACCATCGGCCCCGGCTGCTGGATCGGTCCGCATGCGGTGATCGATGGTCCGACCGCGCTGGGGGCCGGCAACAAGGTGTTCCCGTTTGCTTCCATCGGCGGCGCGCCGCAGGACAAGAAATACAACGGTGAACCCACGCGGCTGCTGGTCGGCGATCGCAATGTGTTTCGTGAATACGTGACGGTGAACCGGGGCACGGTGACCGGCATCGGCGAGACCCGCATTGGGGATGACAACCTGCTGCTGGCGTATTCCCACGTGGCGCATGACTGCATCCTTGGCAACCACATTGTGCTGTCGAACGCGGTCAACCTGGCCGGGCATGTCGAGCTTGGCGACTGGGTCATCATGAGCGGCTATGCGGGCTCGCACCAGTTCTGCAGGGTCGGCGCGCATGCATTCATCGGCAACAACACTTCGGTCATCCGCGACATCCCGCCCTATGTGATGGCGACCGGTCATCCCGCCGAGCCCCGGGCGGTGAATGTGGAAGGCCTCAAGCGCCGCGGCTTCAGCGAGGAACAGATCCGCGCGATCCGCAATGCCTACCGGGTGCTGTATCGCAGCGAGCTGAAGCTCGAAGACGCGGTCACGCAGCTGCGCGAAATGGCTGCCGAGCAGGCGTGCCTCACGATCTTCGTCGACTTCATCGCGCAGTCGACGCGCAGCCTGGCGCGCTGACGCGCCCGCAGATGGGAACCCCGCTTCGCATCGGGCTCGTCGCCGGCGAGGCCTCCGGTGATCTGCTCG
>JBDSGY010000247.1:0-6572 GCA_039918755.1 Steroidobacteraceae bacterium | reverse complement strand
GATGGCGGACACCCCGTCGTCCTCGTGCCCGGGTTCGAACCGGTAGCTGAGCTGCACGACGAGCGGACCTGCCGTCAGATGGTCCGGAAACTTGTCGGTCTCGAGCGTGGCATCGCTGGCGGCGATGTCGGCTTCGGTGAGCCAGAGCAGCTTCGGTTGCGTGGCCTCGGCTTCCTTTCGCCATCGCTCGAAAGCGGCGCCGGTGGAGATGCCTTCCGGCACGCGGGCATCGAAGAATTCGTACAGCCGGCTCTCGTCGGCGAGCAGGTCCACGCGCCGTCCTTTCTGCTGCAGGTACTCGGCTTCTTCCAGCAGGTGCAGGTTGTGGGCAAGGAACGGAGCACGGCTATCGTATTCCATGCGGACCAACGCATGCCGTATAAACAGCTCCCGGGCCGCCTTTGGATCAATCCGTTCAAAAGGGATGCGCCGGTCGATGGTGAGCGTGAGCCCGAACAGCGTGGTGCGTTCGTAGATCGACGCCCGCGCCGCCCGCCTTTCCCAGTGTGGATCGTAGTGCTGGCGACGGATCAGGTGCTCGCCGACCTGCTCGATCCACAGCGGTTCGACCCGTGCGACATTGCGCGCGTACACCTTCGTCGTCTCCACCTGCTCGCTGCTGACGATCCACGGCGGCTTGGCCTTGAACTGCCCCGAGCCGGGATGGATGTGCAGCTTGGTGCCGTTGGCGCCGAGGTACTCGGCCTGCTCCTTGCGCTGTGCCACCTGTGACAACAGGCCCGCCAGCAGCGCGCGATGGATGGCTTCGTACTTCGCGGGCTCGACATTGAGTTTCAGCGCGAGCTCGCCCTTCACCACTTCCATCACCTGGCCGTGGACGTCGTGCCATTCGGTGAGCCGCAGATAGGAAAGGAAGTTGTCGCGGCACCAGCCACGCAGCTTGGCGCGCGACAGGTGCTCGCGCTGTTCGGCATAGGCGCGCCACAGTTTCAGCAGCGACAGGAAGTCGGAGTTCTCGTCGCGCAGCAGCGCGTGTTTCTGGTCGGCCTGGGTCTGCTTGTCCGCCGGCCGGTCGCGCGGATCGGGCACCGACAGCGCGGCGGCGATGATGGCCACCTCCTCCAGGCAGCCTTCGTCGACACCGGCCAGCAGGATGCGACCGAGACGCGGATCCAGCGGCAGTCGCGCCAGTCGCCGGCCCATTTCCGTCAGCGTGCCGTCATCGGCCAGTGCATTGATCTCGCGCAGCGTGCGCTGGCCATCGCGCACATAGCGGCCGTCCGGCGGTTCGACGAACGGAAAGGCCTCGATGTCACCGAGCTTCAGCGCCTGCATCTGCAGGATCACCGCCGCGAGATTGGTGCGCTGGATCTCCGGTTCGGTGAATTCCGGCCGCGCGAGATAGTCCTCTTCCGAATACAGCCGGATCGCGATGCCCGGGCCCACCCGCCCGCATCGGCCCGTGCGCTGGTTCGCCGAGGCCTGCGAGATCTTCTCGATCGGCAGACGCTGCAGACGGCTGCGGTGGCTGTAACGGCTGATCCGCGCCACGCCAGTATCGATCACGGCGCGGATGCCCGGCACCGTCAGCGAAGTCTCGGCCACATTGGTCGCGAGCACGATGCGGCGGCGGCCGGATGGCCGGAACACGCGTTCCTGCTCGTCCTGCGCCAGCCGTGAATACAGCGGCAGGATGTCGCAGCCCTGCGGATGGTGTTTGCGCAGCGATTCGGCAGTCTCGCGGATCTCTCGCTCGCCGCTCAGGAACAGCAGGATGTCGCCGGTCTGGTCGCGCCACAGCTCATCCACCGCCGCCAGGATCGCGGCCTGTTCCGCCGATGCGGTCTCGTCGTCTTCTTCGTCGAGCTCCACTGGCCGGTAACGGATGGTCACCGGATAGCTGCGCCCCGACACGTTGATGATGGGCGCATCGCCAAAGTGCTTTGAAAAGCGCTCCGGATCGATGGTCGCGGAAGTGATGACGATCTTCAGGTCAGGACGTTTGGGCAGCAGCCACTTCAGATAGCCGAGCAGGAAATCGATGTTGAGCGAACGCTCATGCGCTTCGTCCACGATGATGGTGTCGTAGCTGTCGAGGAAACGGTCACCCTGCGTCTCGGCCAGCAGGATGCCGTCGGTCATCAGCTTGATCAGCCCTTCCGGGCGGCTGCGATCCTGGAAGCGCAGCTTGTATCCCACCAGTTGCCCGAGCGGCGCCTGCAGCTCTTCGGCAATCCGCGCAGCCACCGCACGCGCGGCGATGCGTCGTGGCTGGGTGTGGCCGATCGCACCGGCCACGCCACGCCCCGCCTCGAGACAGATCTTCGGCAGCTGGGTCGTCTTGCCCGAGCCGGTTTCACCGCAGACGATGACCACCTGGTGCTGCTCGATGGCGCGGCGGATCTCGTCGCGCGCCGCGGAGATCGGCAGCTCTTCGGGATAGTTGAGCGCCGGGACACTGGCCACACGCGCAGCGCGGGCCGCGACCGAAGCCGCGATTCTTGCCTGCAGCGCCTCCAGGGCATTCGCGACGTCGCGGCCCCGGTGCTGGTCTGCGAGCAGGCGCTCGCGCTCCCGCCGCAGCCGGAACTGATCACGGCGCAGGCAGGCGTCGATCGGCGAGTCTGTCGCTGGCGCGGGTGTTGGCATCGGCGGCGCGAGTCTACCGGGCAGCGGCCGACGACGTCAGGTGCGTGTTCTCGCGCAATGAGGGAGACTGTAGATCTGTCCACCGTTTATCGGGAGCGCCACATGAAACACGAATACGGTCTGGTCCTGCTGCTGGCCCTGGCCTCCGCGCCCGTCATCGCCCAGCAGCCAGGCAAGCTTGGCCTGCCTCCCACCTCCATTGATCTGGAACAGAACAATCCCGCCAAGGCTGCCGCCAGCGCCAAGGCCGCTGCCAAATCCGACGCCATCAAGGACGCCGGGGGCATCACCGAACTGCCGGCCACGGTGACGGCGGGCGATGTCGATGAGCGCACCGCCCAGGCGCAGGCCGAGTCGGCGCGAATCCTGCGAAGCGTGGACGCCGCGCTGCGCGCAGACGCGCGCACGGCAAAGCTCGGCGTGCGCCTGACCATGGACAACAACGGCACGATCGCCATGCATGGCGAAGTGCCGTCGAAGCAGAACCGGGCGGCGGCGGAGAGCATCGCCACGCAGGCCGCAGGGCCCGGCCGCATCGCCAATCACATTTCCGTGACCACGAAATAGCAGCCGGCGAAGCATCCACTGTCCTACCTGCAGTGGGGTCGCTGCCCGACATCTGGCGGTGAGTCGAGGTTGGATACTCGCGTTCTCATCAATGGATAGCGGTCTCTGTGGGCCGTAGGGGTATGCCATGAGACACGATTCCCTGTATGCCGCGCTCGTCCTCGGCACCGCCGCCCTCACCTCGACCGCGCTGCACGCCCAGGAGCTTGCTGCGGATGGGCCCACGCCCGAATCCGCAGTCATGACTCCGGCCAAGCCGGATCCGGTTGCCTCCGCCGCGAAGGTCAGCAATGCGCTGCAGAACGAGAAGGATGTGCCGGCGGCCGACATCACGGTGTCGACGCACGCCGCGACCGTTGTGCTCACGGGCAAGGTGGATACGGAGACCCAGAAGGCCGCAGTCACGAATATTGCGCAGAAGGCGGCCGAGGGCACGCGCGTGTCGAACAATCTCGAGGTACGGTCTCCGGAAGAGCGGCCTCTGAAGGATCAGCAGGCCATGCAGCAGTCCGCCGTCGCCGTGCGCGATGTCGAGGCCGCGCTCAAGGCAGATACGCGCACGTCCAACCTCGGCATCACGGTGAGTGGCACGCAGGACACCGTCGTGCTGCAGGGTCTGGTGCCAACGCGCGAGGATCGCGCGCTGGTTCAAGCCGTGGCCGGCAAAGTCAAAGGCGTCACGCGCGTCGACAATCGTGTGACCGTCCCGAACTGAACCATCGGGCTACTCGGCCTTGAAAACGATGCCGTTGGCGCGCAACTGATCGTCGACGTATTTCGCCCACTGGTCTTTCGGCGTCCACACTTTCTTCACGGCCACCCACGCGGTGGCGGGGTCTTCCTTGGCGTAGATGGTGCGATAAAGAAAAGTCACCGCAGAAGCTCGCATGTTCATCTGGCAGTGAACGAGCACTTTCTGTCCCCGGAAGCGCTTGAGCGCAGCGGCTGTTGCTTCGAGATGGCTGGCTTCCGGCGCCTGCCAGGGAATGGGCACATGCACGAACTCGATCCCCTGGGACTTCAGGATCTCGGCCTCGTCGGCTACCGCATCGGCCGTATTGCCGGGCGCCAGTGAGATCACTGCCGCATAACCTTCTGCCTTGAGCTTCATCAGCGAGGCACGATCCGGCTGACCGGCCGTCACCAGCAATGGAGTCGCAACCACCACATTCGGCGCGACGATGCCCGCGATGGGCTGGGGCGCTTCAGCGGCCATTGCCAACGCGGCCGCACCCAGCAACAGGGTTGCGAGCGCGCTGCGAAGCGTGGATTTCCTCATGCAGCACTCCTGTTTCCGCACCTAGACGTCGAGATTCGCGACGGTCAGCGCGTTCTTCTCGATGAACTCACGCCGCGGTTCCACCTGGTCACCCATCAGCGTGTTGAAGATCTCGTCCGCCGCGATGGCATCGTCAATGCGAACCTGCAGCAGCCGCCGCGTTTCCGGGTTGATGGTGGTGTCCCACAGCTGTTCCGGATTCATTTCGCCCAGACCCTTGTAGCGCTGCATGGTCTGCCCCTTGCGCGCCTGGTCGAACAGCCAGGTGATGGCTTCCTTGAACGAGCCCACATCACGGCGCTGGTTGCCGCTGGTGACATGGGCACCCTCACCGATCATGTCCGCCAGGATCCTGCCGAGTTCGGCGATATGCCGGTATTCGGCCGAGGTGAAGAATTCGCGCGGCAACGCCTTGTCGGTGTAGCTGCCGTGTTCCACGCGACGCACCAGGATGCGCGCGGAACGACCGCCCTCGCCGTCCACCGCTTCGACACCAGCCTGCACCTTGATCTCGTACTGGCGATTCGAATCATTGCGCGCATTGATCTGCCGTTGCAGCTGCGTGCTCCAGTCGCGCAAGGCATCGGGGCTGTCGAAGCTTTCGGGCGACAACACCGGCGTATAGATCAGCTGTTCCAGCAGCCGTGCGTCATAGCGACGGCTCCAGCGCTTGATGATGGCCTGCACTTCCATGTACTGGCGCGCCAGCATTTCAAGACCCGCGCCCTGCAGCGGCGGCGCGCCTTCGTTGACGAACAGCGCCGCGTTGTCCACGGCATTGTTCAACAGGATGGCATTGAGCTCGAGATCGTCCTTCACGTACATCTCGTTCTTGCCGCGCTTCACCTTGTAAAGCGGTGGCTGCGCGATGTAGATGTGCCCGCGCTCAAGCAGCAGCGGCAGCTGGCGATAGAAGAAGGTCAGCAGCAGCGTGCGGATATGCGATCCGTCCACGTCGGCGTCCGTCATGATGATGATGCGGTGATAGCGCAGCTTGTCGATGTTGAATTCATCGCGGCCGATGCCACAGCCCAGGGCCGTGATCAGCGTGCCGACTTCAGCCGATGAAATCATCTTGTCGAAGCGCGCGCGCTCCACGTTCAGGATCTTGCCCTTCAGCGGCAGGATCGCCTGCGTGCGACGGTCGCGACCCTGCTTGGCCGAGCCACCTGCCGAATCGCCCTCGACGATGAAGATCTCCGACAGTGCGGGATCTTTTTCCTGGCAATCCGCCAGCTTGCCGGGCAGACCCGCGATATCCAGCGCGCCCTTGCGACGCGTCATCTCACGCGCCTTGCGCGCCGCTTCGCGCGCGCGTGCGGCGTCGAGGATCTTGCCAACGATGGCCTTGGCTTCCTGGGGACGCTCGAGCAGGAACTCGGCGAGCTTCGCGCTCACCGCGGTTTCGACCACGCCTTTGACTTCGGAAGAGACCAGCTTGTCCTTGGTCTGCGACGAGAACTTCGGATCCGGCAACTTCACGGAAAGGATCGCTGTCAGACCTTCACGGGAATCGTCGCCGGTAGTCTGGATCTTTTCCTTCTTGGCTTCCTTTTCGATGTAATCATTCAGCGTGCGCGTCAGCGCCGCGCGGAAGCCCGAGAGATGCGTGCCGCCATCGCGCTGCGGAATATTGTTGGTGTAGCAAAGCATGGTCTCCTGATAGGAGTCGTTCCACTGCAGGGCCACTTCGACGCCGGTGTTGCCTTCCTGTGTGTTGAACCAGAACACGCTGGGATGCACGGCCGTACGGGCGCGGTTCAGATGCCCCACAAAGGCTTTGAGGCCTCCTTCATGCGCGAACACATCCGCCTTGTCGTCGCGCTCGTCGGTGAGCTCGATGCGCACGCCGGAATTCAGGAATGAAAGTTCGCGCAGTCGCTTGGCGAGAATTTCGTATTCAAACGAAATGTTGTTGAAGATGGTGGGCGACGGATGGAAGCGGATGGTGGTGCCACGTTCGGTGGTGACTCCGGTGGCGGCCAGTGGCGCCACGGGGTTGCCCAGTTTGTACTGCTGCGTGTAGATCTTGCCCGTGTGGTGGATGGTCAGGTCCAGCACATCAGACAGCGCATTGACGACCGACACGCCAACGCCATGCAGGCCGCCGGAGACT
>JBDSGY010000246.1:0-3136 GCA_039918755.1 Steroidobacteraceae bacterium | reverse complement strand
GCAGCACTTCGATCGCCGTGGCCCCGACATAAGGCTTCGCGCCCAGCAGCATCTCGTGAAAGATCACCCCGAGGCTGTACAGGTCACTGCGCTGATCGAGCGCGATGCCCTGCGCCTGTTCCGGGCTCATGTAATAGGGTGAGCCACGCAGCACACCGGCGGCCGTGCTGCGCGTGCGCTCATCGACGTTCTTGGAGATGCCGAAGTCGATGAGCACGATGCCCCCGTCTTCGCGCAGCATGATGTTCGGTGGCTTGAGATCGCGGTGCACGATGCTCTGCTGATGCACGGCGGACAGAGCGACCGCGATGCGCTGCAGGTAGTCGAGCGCTTCATACTCGGACAGCGGGTTCTGCAGCCGGGCCTTCAGGTCGCCGCATGGGAAGTATTCCATCGCGATGAACTCGCGGCCTTCGTGCATGCCGTAGTCGTAGATGTCGACGACGCCCGGATGCCGCAGGGCGCCCGCCGCCTGGAATTCGCGCGAGAACTGCGAGTCCTCACCATCATGGACGCGGCTGACCTTGAGCGCCACATGCCGGTCGAGCGCGGCACTGTGCGCGAGATAGACCATCGCGCGCGCAGACTCACCCAGCGTATCGAGCAGCAGGTAACGGGGAATCAGGTCGCGCGGCACCCTGAGCGGGTTCTGCATCGCCGTGCTGGCGACGGCGCGCGGCGGCGTGACCTGGATGACTTCCTGTTCGGCCGGTGCGCGGTTTGCAGCCAGGCCATGTTCGATGGCTGCTGCGAGCAACTCGGCCGTGGCCCGTTTGCGCGGCAGATAGTCTGCAATGCCGCGGCGCATGGCGCTGACGGCGGCAAGCTCATCGCCATGCTCGGCCAGCACGATTACCGGCGGCGTGTCGGGAATTCCCATGACACGCTCCAGCCAGGTCAGCGCCGGATGACCCGGCGCGTCCGCAAAATCGAGGACTGCAAACAGCAGCCCGAACTCATTGGTGCCGGTGGTTGCCAGGCGATGTTCGAAATCCGCGCTGGTGGTCAGGTCGATGTGGCAGTCGTTGCGCAGCGCCTCGATGCGATGCTGCAGCCAGCGTCCGACCTGGCTGTCATCCGAGACGACCAGGATTCGCTTGGTGCTGGGCACAGCGGCGCGCTGCTACTTCGAGTCCCGCGCAGTGAAGCGCATGCGCATCTGGGCACGCTGCTGCACGGCTTCGCCATTGCGCAGCACGGGAGCGTAGCGATAGCGCAGCAGGGCCTTGGTGGCGGCGGCGTCGAAAGTGCGGCCGGGTTCGGATTGGGTGACGACGACGTCCTTCACTGAACCATCCGTGTTCACGGTGAATTCCAGGTCGACCCAGCCAGACACCAGCTGCTGCAGCGCGCGTTCCGGATATTCAGGGTTGGTCTTGCGCAGCACGGTAAGGGTCGACGCCGGCACGGGTCCGATCGATGCAGCCGCCGCGGGTGCGGTGACGGGCGCGGTGGCGGGCGTCACCGATGCAGGGGCGGGCGGTGTTTCAGCGCGCGCCTGTTCGACTGGCGCCGCGGTTGCTGCCGGGCTGTTCACCTCGTCCAGGCGCCGTCGCAGCACGTCCAGTCCCGGCGCGCTGCTGTTGATGGAGGCGGCTGCATCAAGCAGGCGCCGGGCCGCCGGCGTGCGGCGAGCGGCAAGTTCATTGTCGGCGGCGGTCAGCATGGCGGCCACCAGCGATTCGCGCGCACTGCGAACAGCCGGATCGCCGGGTCCTGCGGCTTCGGCCTGCCGGAAATGGGAGACGGCGCTGTTGGTGGACGGATCGACCAGGGCTGCGACACGGATGCGATCGGACATGCGGTCCAGTGCCGTGCGCACCTGTGCCTGCCTGGCCTCCAGTGCCTGCCGCTGCGAGGCATCGGCGTTCGCCCGAGCCATTTCCCGCGAGATTTGCGTGTTCAGGAATTCCAGGCGCGAGTTGTTGGGTGCGATCAGCCGCAGTGATTCAGCTATTGCGCTGGATTCGTTCAGGCGACCGGCCAGCAAGGTCTCTTCTGCGGTGCGCAGCGCATATTCAATGGCGCGGTTGTAGCCCGAGGTCGCGGTGGCGTTGTTCTTGTCGAGCTTCAGCGCTTCGCGATACAGCTCGGCCGAACTGGTGCCGTCCGAGGCAATGTACTTGCCGGCGGCGAAGGCCATCATGCCGCGCTTGATCAGGTCGGCAATGGCCGGATCCTGATTTACAGCACTGACCGCTGGCGCAGCATCGGGCGTAGCCTTGCTGCTCGGCCAGAATATCCACGCCCCGACCGCGACCGCGACAATGGCCACCACGCCGATCATCGCCACCGTCTGCGGCGACTTGCCACGCACGGCTGTATCGATGCGCGCCAGTGATTCCTTGCCAGCCTTGGCCGGTTCGGCCTTCCGGGGCATTGGCCGTTCGACGGGGCGTGCCGCCGCATCCAGGAACAGCCGCAGTCGCTGCGATGACGCGGGCTTGTGCACAAAGCGGAACACGGATTGATTCGAAATGCGGGTGGCCAGCATGTTCTGCTCGGCGCTGTGGCCGGCCACCATGAGGCGCAAATCCGGGAACTGGCTGGTGATCGCGTCGGTGGCGGCATCGATGGGTGCGTCGACCGCTGCGGCGTCGATCAATGCGCAGGCGGAGTCCTGCTGCATGAGTTCGTCGGTGAGGGCGCGCATGTCGGCTACGACGACCACGCTGACGGCGGCATCGCCTGCGGCCAGTTCTTCCAGCGCCTTCTGCAGCGCCGGGTCATTGGTCAGGGCTATTACCGTGCGCACGGCAGTCGTACGCGTTCCGGCGTTTTCGCCGGGCATACCGGCATCGTCGCCGCCGAACTTGGGGTGCACATTCAAGACCGTCTCCAGCAGTGGTTCTGAGGCCCGGGGGCGATGCTGCCCCTGTCTGTTTGTAGGACTTTACGAACTTGCGCGCGCGGTACAACCTTGCAGATGCCCAGTTTGGTGATTCTGTGAAATGGAAGACAGGGTATTTCTCAGGTTTGAGGACTGGTTCAATATGCGAAAGCTGATGTCTGCACGGCTCGTCGTCAAGCTGGCAGCGCTCTGCTGCACTGCACTTAGCCTCGAGCTGCACGCGGATGATGGCAACACGGCCCAGCATCGCGCCGCCGAGGAATATCTCGCGGCGGTGGCGGCGGG